>JACCXN010000093.1 GCA_013696965.1 Bacteroidota bacterium
ATCCTACTGATGTTTATTTATATCTATCCAACGTGGCTAATGGATATGATGCAATTTATAACAAGGACACCAAAATAAAAAAAACAAGTATTAATGCTATTATTCCAAGGATCGGAACAGGTTTAGAATATGGAGCAGCAGTTATCGAGCATTTTAATAAAAATTTAGGGATTTTTTCTTGTGCTTCTGGAGATGGTTTATTAACTGCCAGTAACAAAATGAAAACAAGCCAAAGACTAAGCCAAAACAAAGTAAGAGTTCCTAAAACAATATTTGCAAATCAACCGCAGGATTTTAAATTTTTATTGGATAAAGTTGGAGGTTTGCCATGTATAGCCAAATTACAGGCAGGAAGTCAAGGAGCTGGAGTTATGATTTTAAATGATGAACTTGCTGCAAGTACTTCATTACAGAGTTTTAGCAAAATTGGAGTTAATGTTATACTCCAAGAAAAAATAGATACGGAAAAACCAACTTTTGACATTAGGGCTTATGTAGTTGGTGATGAAGTTGTTGCAGCCTATAAAAGATTTGCTTTAGATGATGATTTTCGTTCAAATTATTCATTAAGTAAGCAAGGGGAAAAAATAAAACTTACTGATGAAGAAATTAAAATGGCTATTGATGCAAGTAAAGCAGTAGGTTTAAAAGTGTCAGGAGTTGATTTAATGAGAGATATTGAGGGAAAACCCTATTGTATAGAAGTAAACGGCAACGCAAGTTTAAAAGGCATTGAAACGGTTACAGGAATTGACATTGCAGGGAAAATAATTGATTATATTATTGAAAATTATAAAAAATCAGATAATATAAATGCAGCAGTTATGACAGAAGAAAAAACAGTTAATAATAAAAACTCTATTCATCCCCCACAGAGAAAAACAGAAATAACCTTTAATTATTAAAATCATTTGTTTTAACTACAATTTTAATCTTAAAATAACTTTAGTTAGTTAGGTAGTTAGTAAATGTAAAAATGCCCTGCAAAACTCATTGATTTACAGGGCATAAGCATTTATTAAGTGATCCCGATTGGATTCGAACCAATGACCTACTGCTTAGAAGGCAGTTGCTCTATCCAGCTGAGCTACGGAACCTTTGTAAAATTAAAAAGTTTAAAGTTTTCTGGTTTTTGCTTCAAGTTGTTTCTCAAACTCTAAAGGTTCAACGTTGAACTTTAAACTAATCATTAAGTCGGGGTGGCAAGATTCGAACTTGCGACCTCCTGGTCCCAAACCAGGCGCGATAACCGGGCTACGCTACACCCCGAATTTTTAGAACTATTTCTAAAAGGGCTGCAAATTTAGGAATTTTTTTATCAATTCCAAATTTTGCGGAGAGAGGGGGATTCGAACCCCCGGAACAGTTACCCGTTCGGCAGTTTAGCAAACTACTGGTTTCAGCCACTCACCCATCTCTCCTTTTTTTTCGGATTGCAAATGTATAGAAATAGATTCTATTTACAAGCAAAATTATTAACTTATTATTTAAAACTCAGTATATCTTATATATAACGTTTCGTAGGGATTAAAAATATACTGCTTTTTCAGGTTTATTTCTTTTAACTATATTTCTTAGTGGAATTTTTTTTAGTCCATTCATTTTGACCATAAAACCCTTATGAGACAAGATATTTCAAAACACTTTTTTCTAATTTTACAACTTAAATTAATTTTGAATATTATATTTGCATCCTGTACGTTATACAACACTTACCCAAATAACACAAACCTTATTTAATTAAGTAAAAAAAATTAGTTTTATTATGATCCTTAAAAGAAATTTAAATACGGTTTTATTTGCAGTTTTTGCCAGTGTTTTAATTTTATCCTGCAACTCCTCCGACCAAAAAACGGAATATGTGAATCCCGAAGTTACTGTTTGGGAACTCTCTGATGCAGATATGCTTAATCCTTTTAATTATTCGGATGCTGGCGCTGGATATATTATGACAAATATTTTTCAGAAATTACTTTCCATTGACTTTAATACCTTAGAACTTGTTCCCATACTTGCCACAGAACGACCAGAAATTATAAAAACTCCCGAAGGTGGAATGTTAATTACATACACTATTCGTCCTGATGCTAAATGGGATAATGGAACACCTATTACTGCAAAGGATATTGAGTTTTCCTTAAAGGTGATGAAAAATCCAAAAGTAAACAACCAACGCTTAAGGCCTTATTATGAATTTATTCAGGATGTACAGTTTTATGAGCAAGATCCCCTTAAACTGACTTTTATTTGTAAAGATGTTTATATTCTTGCAGAAGCGGCCAGTGGTGATTTTTCTATTTTACCTGAAAATATTTTTGACCCTAAAGGTTTAATGAAGGGATTTTCCATTCGTGAACTTTCTGAAAATGCTGAAAAAATTTCGGATGATCCTAAAATAGTAGAGTTTGCAAATGATTTTAACTCAGAAAAATACCAGAGAGAAAAAGAATTTGTTATTGGAAGCGGTGCTTATACCCTGGAGGAGTGGCTAACAGGACAAAGAATTGTTTTGAAGAAAAAGGAAAACTGGTGGGGAAATAAATTAGCAGAAAATAACAAGTATTTTGAGGTTAATTCCCCCAAAATTATTTACCAGACAATCAATGATCAAACTACTGGAATTGTTGCCCTTAAAGCGGGAAATATAGATTTGGCACGAACAATAAAGGCAAAGGATTTCGTTGAATTACCAAAATCGGAAAAATTTACTGCTAATTATGTTTCTCATACTCCAGGGTTTTTAGAGTACAATTACATAGGAATTAATACCAAGCTTGAAAACAAAAAATTATCAGATAAAAAAGTCCGCCAGGCACTGGCTCATCTTTTCGATGTTCCTAAAATTATTGAAATCATTCAATATGGCCTGGCGCAAAGAATCATTGGTCCTATCCATCCCTCAGATAAAAAGGCATACAACAAGGATTTAGCTCATTACCAATACAGTGTTGAAACCGCAAAAAAACTGTTATCAGAAGCAGGTTGGAAAGATTCAAATGGAAATGGAACTGTTGATAAAGTAATTGATGGTGAATTAGTGGAGCTTGAAATAACTTTCACCTATAATTCGGGTAATGATGAAAGAAAAGGTGTTGCACTTATGTTCCAGGAAGAAGCAAGGAAAGCAGGGATAAAAGTAAATGTAATTGCACAGGAATGGTCTATTTATCTTGATAATCTTAAAAGTCATAAATTCGATATGTATTTTGGAGCTTGGGTTTCAACTCCCGTTCCTGCCGATCATAAACAAATTTACCATACCGAATCCTATCATGGTGGATCCAATTATACTGGTTTTGGAAATGATGAGTCCGATGCTTTAATTGATGCTATACGTATTGAATTGGATGAAGATAAAAGGGCATTGTTAAATAAGGAATTCCAAAAAATACTACATGATCAGGTTTCCTATATTTTCTTATATGCCAGAAATGAAAAAATTGCCATTAATAAACGTTTTCATAACGCTCAAACATCAGTTATGAGACCTGGATATTGGGAATCAGGATTTTCAGTTACAAAATAATATACAATGCTAAAATATATCTTAAAGCGGGTATTTATTTTTATACCTACTTTAATCATAATATCACTTCTTACTTTTGTAATAAGTACAAATGCCCCGGGTGACCCTGTTGATACCATGCTTAATAAAAGTGCCGGGGGAGATGGACAAGCAGCAGAAAAGATGTCTACTGAAAAGGCATACAATGACCTTAGACATCAACTGGGACTTGATTTGCCTGTTTTTTATTTTAGTGTTACAAATTCCACTCGTACGGATACTTTATATAGGTTATCAAATTCTCTGCATCAGGAAACAATGGAAAGAATTTCATTTAATTTCGGAGTCTGGAAACATGTTGGAGATTATTACAACAATATAAAAAAGTTTGAATATGCTTTATTAGCAATTGATAAAGACAATGAGAATTCGGCTGATTTAAGGAAAGCAAAAGATTATGTAAATTCCCTTTATTCAATATTTGATGAAACAAAAATAAAAAATGTTTTTTCTGGTTTGGCTTTTTTGTTTGAATCAAATCACTCCTTTGCTAAGGCAAAAGCCAATTTTAACGCCACAGAAAATGCATGGCATAATGTAATTCACAATCAATCCAAAATGAACAAATACATACCTGCAATTCATTGGTACGGATTCAACAATCAATACCACAGGTGGATATTTGGTGACAAGCCCTGGCTTTCGTCCCTTCCCTGGGCAAATGATAGGGATATACAATTCAACAGTAAAGGCTTTTTAAGGGGCGACTTTGGAATTTCATACCAGGATAAACGGCCTGTTTCATCCGTTTTATGGGATGCTATGCAATGGACTTTTATGCTCAGCATGCTTTCTGTTTTTATTGCCTATTTGGTTGCTATCCCCTTAGGAGTTAAATCTGCAGTTTCAAAGGGGTCAAAAACTGAAAAATCAATTACTACTGTTTTGTTTGTTCTTTATTCATTACCAAATTTTTGGATAGCAACAATGCTTATTATTTTCTTTGCCGGAGGTGATTATTTTGACTGGTTCCCGGCATTTGGACTTGGATCTTTACCCTCTTCTGCCCCTTTCATGGACAGGTTTTTTGAAACTGCTTACCATTTCATTCTTCCGCTTATTTGTCTTACCTACGCCTCCTTTGCTTTTATATCCCGTCAAATGCGAGGAGGAATGCTTAATGTGCTAGGCCAGGATTATATTAGAACTGCAAGGGCAAAGGGATTAAATGAAAATACAGTAATTTGGAAACACGCTTTTCGCAATTCCTTAATTCCTATTATCACTTTGTTTGCAAGCATTTTCCCTGCTGCAATTTCAGGATCTTTCGTAATTGAATATATTTTTTCAATACCAGGCATGGGAAAGATAAGTCTTGATGCGCTTATTGCCCGAAATTATCCAATTGTTTTTACTGTAATGCTTTTTACAGCAATTCTTACCCTTGTTGGAAATTTAGTTGCAGATATTTTGTATGCAGTTGTGGATCCCCGGATTTCCTTCACAAAAAAAGCCAATTAATTATGCAACAAGAAACTGATATTTTATCTGCTCCGTTGCCTCTTACCAAAGTTGCAAAAAAAGGATTTTGGCCAGGTGTTTTCAAGCAATTCAAAAAAAACAAATTAGCTGTTTTTTCATTGTGGCTTATTCTTTTGCTTGCAAGCATTGCAGCATTGGCTGATTTTATTGCCAATGAAAAACCGCTTATTGCCAAATACAATGGACAGGTTTATTTCCCTGTTTTTAAATCCTATGTAGTGGAAAGCGGATTTGCCAATTGGCCAGTGGAAATGCAAAACATAGAATGGAATAGTCTTCAATATGACTGGGTTGTTTTTCCACCGATTCCTTATTTGCCCAAAAACATTGATTTTGCAAATGCACAATCAATTGGTCCTTTTGATGATCAAAGAGTTAAATCCATACATTGGAGGCATTGGTTAGGAACAGATGAACTAGGACGGGATGTTATGGCCGGTATGATACATGGAACCAGGATTGCTTTGCTGGTTGGTTTAATTTCAATGAGCATTGCTTCAATAATAGGTATTTTGTTAGGCTCACTTGCAGGTTATTTTGGAGATGATAAATTGAAAATATCCAGAGCAAGAATAGTTTTAAATCCCCTTTTTTTCCTTGTTGCTATTTTTTATGCCTTTGGTTCACGTTCTTATATTTTAGCAGATGCTATAAATAATTCCTTTGCGAATTTTTTATTTGAATTTGGTATAAGTTTGATTATACTGATAGCTTTTATGGGGGTTGCAAATATTCTAAGTCATTTCTTAAAAGCCATTCCCTTTTTTGCCGTTAAAATAAATGTTGCTGTTGATATTATTATTTCTCGCCTTATTGAGGTAATGGTTTCCATTCCAACACTTTTTCTTATCATTTCAATTATAGCAATTGCCAAACCCTCAATATTTATTGTTATGGCAATAATCGGATTTACTTCATGGACTGGTATTGCCCGGTTTATTCGTGCCGAACTTTTAAGGGTAAGAAGGCTTGAATATATTGAAGCTGCTCAAGCATTGGGTTTCGGTGAAATGCGAACAATTTTCAAACATGCCATTCCAAATGCGCTTTCTCCTGTATTAATTGCCATTGCATTTGGAATAGCAACCGCAATTCTTATTGAATCTACATTGTCTTTTCTTGGAATTGGACTTCCTGCAGAAACTATGACTTGGGGTTCGTTGCTTTCTTCAGCAAGACAATCAACATCTGCTTGGTGGCTTGCAATTTTCCCTGGCCTTGCCATATTTATCACTGTTACAATTTACAATCTCGTAGGAGAAGGCCTTACAGATGCTCTTGATCCGAGGCAGAAAAGATAAAATTTTTTTACTGTAAATTTTTTACCCCTGTTTTTGTTAATATTAATAAGTATGGCGCAAGTAGAGGGGTTGAATTTTGCATGAATATCTTAATTTTCAAGAATGCATTACATTTACTTTTTTTTATACCTTATATTCAGAATGATGCAATAAATTCACTTTGTGCTATAGCTAATTTTACATTTTCTTTTGCCAAATACTAAAAACCAGAATCTAATTCAAAATCAAAAAAATACTTATTCCGCCAATGATCCGTGTTGTTTTTGAAAACTTAAAACCGGTATATTTTGTATTCTTTTGTTTTTTTTGCACCCATTTCCATAACTATTTTGTTCATACGCAAATTTTCCGTTGCTACCCAACTGATTTCTCCTCCCAAATATCCTTCCTGTTCAACCCTACTGGCCATTTCAGCATAAAGTATACTGCCAAGCCCTAGGTGCTGATACTTTTGCTTAACAGCTATAACCATAACTTTTACCCATTTAATCTTTTGCTTTGTTTTAAAAAACTTCCAAAGGCCTGTTAGGGTGAACTTACCATACGGCAAATGTTGTATGGCTTCGTTCAAATTAGGCACAGCAAGTATAAAAGCTACCGGTTCGCCATTGAACGAAAGGGTGAAAAGCAGCCTTCTGTTGAGTATTGATTTTAATGACCTTGCCATGTAAACAAATTCTTTTTCAGTAAAAGGATCATAGCCCCAGTGGTTTATAAATGCATCATTATATATCCTGCAAAGTTTTTTAGCTTCATTGTCATAATTTGAATAATCTATCTCATCTATCTTTATTGGATACCTTTTTTTTAAAAGCCTGCAAACTCGTGTAATTTTCTCATCCCTGATTCCACATGGCTGCTCAAAAGCTGAAAAGGACATCTCCTCCTTTGCTCCCAATTGTTGCAAAAGCTTTCCATAATAAGGGGGGTTATAATTCATCATAAAAAATGCCTGTTGCTCAAAACCTGAATCAAGAACCCCTAACTCGTAATTAATGCTTGGATTTAAAGGCCCCGTGAATGAATAAATATTCTTTTCTTTAAAATGTCTTTTTACAGCGTTTATCAAAGAGAGGGCAGCATTAAAATCATTAATACAGTCAAAAAAACCAAAATGGCCTTCCTGCTTGGTTTTAAAACAAATAGCGGCTATCCTTCCAACCGGCTGATTTCCGGAATATGCAACAAAAAGTACATAATCAGCCTTTTCCCAGAATGGATTTTTCTTCCTGTTAAAGGTCTGGCGCAAAAGCATCTTTATCGGGGCGATGTATTGGGGATGATCTCTGTGGATAATATCGCCCAAGTGTATAAAATCCGAGAATTGCCTTTTTGTGATTACCTGTGATATTTTCATTACTATATTTTTTGGTATACCGTAAATTTATCTGTCTTTACGAAAGTTAAATTTTAGGGGATAAAGGTTCAAATTAAAAGTATCAATATCAATTTAATGCTTTAAAATTTCGTTTATTTGTTACTGAAAGATTAATTTATGAAGAAGCTGAGAATTTTACTAATTAGCCCTACCGGACTGGATAAAGAAGGAAAGCCGATAGTGCAGAAAAAGACATATCTACCAGGGCTAACCATGGCTCAGCTTTCGGCCCACACACCTAAAGACCAGTTTGAGGTACACACAGTTTGTGAAACATCCCAGCCCATTCCATGGGACGAGCAATGGGATATTGTGGGGCTTACAGGAATGGGAGGGGCTGGCGTTGTGCGCGGCTATCAAATCGGTGATTATTTTAAGGCAAAAGGCGCTACTGTGGTAATGGGAGGTATTGCTATTTCTTTATTTGAGGATAGCTGGACACGCCCACATTGCAATGTAATTATTAATGGGGAAGCGGAAGAGACCTGGCCGCGTTTTTTGCAAGATTACCTAAGGGGAGAGGTTAAGGATACTTATGATATGGAAAAAGTACCTGATGTTAATTGTTTTCCGGTACCCGATTATCAAGCCTTTGATGCTAAATACTATGGCTTTTGGCGGCCGGTACAAGCTACCCGCGGCTGCCCTTTTCCATGTACATTTTGTTCCATTTCACAGTTTTTTAAGAGAAGTTACAGGAAACGCCCTGTAGAACAGGTTATACGTGATGTTAGGGCAGCCAAAGCCTCAGGAAGCAAGTACATTGCATTTATTGACGACAACATAGGTGTGGACTTTAATTATTGCAAGGAATTATGGACGGCACTTATCCCTGAAAAAATCATCTGGATTAGCCAATGCAGCTTGCAAATTGCAAAAGATGATGAAATGCTGAAGCTTGCTTATAAATCGGGCTGCCGTATTTTGTCTTTCGGTATCGAAACTATAAATGAAGCCAGCCTAGTTCATATTGACAAGGAATGGAATGAGCCCAAACAATATGATAAAGCTTTTGCCAACATAAGGGCACAGGGAATTGAAATTTCCACAGAAATGATACTTGGCCTTGACGGGGATGATGAAACTGTTTTTGAAAAAACCTTTGATTTTTTAATGCGTAACAATATTGCTTTGCCAAGGATGTACATTTTAACCCCTGTGCCCGGAACGCCAATGTATCGCCAACTTGAGGATGAAGGCAGGATTTTCGATTATGACATTCAAAAGTATGTAGGGGGTTCTGCTGTATTTCACCCCAAGGGCATGTCAGCAGAAACACTGCAGCAGGGCTATTGGAAGCTATATGAGAAGCTTTACTCCAGGAAAAATATTTATAAACGGCTAAAGGCAAACCCAGCTGGGCTTGGGCCATTTTTGCGCCTATTTGTACTTGGAACTAATGTGGTTTACAGAAACCACATTAATCGAGGCATAACACCCGGAATTGTATAATGGAAGTAATTCCAAATACCAGGATTTTAATTTCGCTCTTAGAAGGCGGTTACTTTATAAAATGAGCCAAAACACCAGCACATGAAGTCGTATATTACTAAAAATCCTTCATTTATTGAGTCCCTGAAGTTTGTCCATAACATTTCTGTTTCGGTTGAGGAAAACATGGCCGAATATGGCGATCTATTCAAACTTAAACTTCCCTTTCATTCTATCTATGCGGTAGCCGGGCCACAAGCCTTACATGATATCCTAATAAAGAATGATGCAAATTTTATTAAGAGCAAGATTTATTGGGCTCAGCTTCGTGCCGTAGTGGGAGATGCCCTGGGAACTTATGAAGGAGAGGAATTTGTTTGGATGAAAAAGCTCCAGATGAAAGCCTATACCAAGGCTCAGGCTGAAATTCACCTCCATGAGGTGATACGTTCAAATGAATCCCACTTTGCAGAATGGGAAACACATTCAAAGCCCCTGAATATCACTCATGCTTTTTCTGAGTTAAATGTGGCTATTTTGCTGAAAGTTTTATTTGGGAAAGAGCATGATGGCTTGTGTGATACCATTGCACATTATATCGCTGATGGGGAAGAAACTATTTCATGGCGATCTGCTTTTCCCTGGAGGCCATATACTGCCTGGCTTAATGGCAGAAACCAGCGGTATAAAAAATCGGTGAAGTTTTTTGGTAAAATAACAGATGATATTATCGCCAAAAATCTTGATCGCCCTCCATTAAATTCCTTAATTGGGCTACTATTGAGTGAATCCAGCTTTTTAAAAGAAAACAGCAACATAGACAAGGAAATTATCCGAAATGAGCTAATTATACACCTTGGAGCTGGAACAGAAACTGCTGCAGTTGGGATGGGCTGGGCATTTTACCTGCTTCATAAACACCCTGGGGTCAAGAAAAAAATCTTCCAGGAAATTGATGAAGTGGTAGGCTGCAACCAGATTAAACCGGAACATGCTTTTCAACTCGAGTACACAGCAATGGTTTTAAAAGAAGCATTGAGGCTGTATCCGCCAAGTCATGGAATAGTACGTGATGCCATTGGAGAAGTCCGGATTGGAGAGATGTACGCAAAACCGGGAGATACATTTTTTATCAGCACTTATGCACTGCATCGAAACCCGAAATACTGGCAATCCCCAAATGAATTTATCCCTGAAAGATTTAAAACAGAACCTGAGGATTATACCTATATCCCTTTTGGTGCCGGAAAACATTCCTGTATTGGCCGTTACCTGGCTCAGCCTATGATGATACTGGCAGTGGCTCAGTTTCTGCAAAAGTTTGACTTTGAAATGAATGTTACAGAACCTGTGCTTCCTTTATCAATGGCTACACTTAAGCCTAACCAGCCTCTGCTTATTAATGTAACAGAGCGAAGGCCGGATTCAAAAACTAAAACCCAAATGACATGAAAATTTTACTGGTAAGGCCACCTGTCCCTCAACATACCATCGGACTAAAGCACATTATGATATGTGAGCCCTTGGAACTGGAATATATCGGAGCAAACCTAAAGGGGCATGAAGTCATGATTTTTGACAACTTGGTTGAAAAAGGCTTTAAAAAGAGACTTGAAAAGTTTTCGCCTGATGTGGTAGTGAGTAGCTGCTATAAAACAGGCACCAATGAAGTCATAAAGTTATTCAGGGAAGTGAAGCGGTTTAATCCTAATATTATAACCATTGTTGGCGGAATCCATGCCACATTAATTCCTGAAGATTTTGCCGATGTTGCTGTGGATGTAATTGGGATTGGCGATGGCACCTTTCTTTTGCCCGAAATTATTCAAAAAATCCAAAACAATGAGCCTATTATCGGGCTCCCGGGTGTGGCCATACCTATTGCTGAAAACCAATTGGAATTTTCACCTCAACGGGCTTACATGCCAAAAGCAGATACCCTGCCGCTACCCGACCGTTCCCTGGTAAAACACCTGAAACACAAGTACTATTATTTGATGCATTCCCCTGTGGCAACCATGAAAACCACATGGGGCTGCTGGTATAGATGCAATTTTTGCTTTACCTGGAAAATAACTGGCGGAACACCTTACAGCCGGTCTCCCGAATCCATCGTTGAAGAATTAAAAACAATTGAAGCAAAGGAGGTATACATTGTGGATGATATTTTCTTAATCAACATAAGCCGCTTGCGGAAACTGGCCGATTTATTAAAAGCCGAAGGTATCCACAAAAACTATCTCTGCTATGCAAGGGCCGATTTTATTGCAGAAAACGAGGAGATTATTAAGGAATGGGCAGAGCTTGGGCTGAAAGCCGTTTTCATAGGGCTGGAAGCCGCTACAGACGAAGAATTAAACAGCATGAACAAGCAATGTCCGGTGGATTACAATAAAAAGGCTATCGAAGTGCTTCGCAGGCACAAAATTGATACCTACGGTTCTCTTATACCCGCTGCACATTATGAAAAAGCGGACTGGGCACGCCTTTGGGATTTTATCGAAGAAACAAAACTTTACTATGTGAATATTTCACCAGCTACACCTTTGCCCGGCGCTGAAGATTATGCCAGCCTGAAAGAAAACCTCACGGTCCCCGAAGATGCACATGGCCTGTTTGACCTTTCACACCAACTCTGCCCAACAAAAATGCCTTTAAAAGATTATTACCGTGAGCTACTTAAACTTTATGCAAAAACAATTCTTAATCTTAGGAGAGCTAACCACAATACTTTCCGCACTCTTCCATCCATTTGGAGCATACAATATTGGAGGATCATTGCAGGAGCACTTAAAATAGGCAGACAATTTGCAACAGCTCACCTGGATCATACGCCTAAAGAAATTGCCATTGCTCAGTATAAAGGAGAACCTGTAATAGGGCTAAGCTATGGCTCAAAATTCCGCCATCCATCCTTCAGCCAGGTTAAAGAAACGCAAGCTGTCTAAATATGCATTTAAAAGTCTTCCGCCATATCAGCGAAATACCTGAAAACACATGGAACAGCATCCTATGCGAGGATGATATTTTTCACCATTACAGGTTTCTCAAGGCTATCCAGGAAGCAGCTGTTGAAAATGCGGATATGCGTTTCCTGACTTTTTATAAAAACGAACAACTCCTAGGATCTGCGGTATGCAGTGCATTTACTATAGATTTAAGTCTTTTTGCGGGAGATAATGTTTTTGTAAAAATCTTAAAAAAATCCTTGTCTGGAATTTTCAAATGCAGGATATGCTTTTGCGGAACACCCCTATCTGCCGGACAAAACAATATCAGGTGGAAAGATGAAAATGACAAAGGACCCATATTGAATGAAACCATAAAATTTATGGATAAATGGTGTGCAGAAGAAAAAATCCCGGTCAGTATTTTTAAAGAGTTTTCTGAACCGTCAGTTTCTTTATCTCTTCTTAATAGTGGATATATTAAGGCACCGAGCTTACCGGGAACCACCCTTTTTCTTCCCTTTAATACTCACAGAGAATACATGGATTCACTGCGGGCAAATTACAGGAGGCAAATCCTTAGTGGCTGGAAAAAAATCGAAAATAAACATCCCACTTTTGTTGAAAATTATTTCACATCTGCTAAAAATGAAAATGCTCCTGTTTTTACCATTCTGAATGCTGAAGATATTGACGCCCGACATTTTTACGCACTATATACCCTTGTTTTAAACAGGGCAGAAACCCGTCTTGAAACATTAAATCTGGCATTTTTCAGTAATTTTTTCTCTCAGTATAAGGAGCAATTAAAAGCATTATCTATGGTTTTTCGTGGAAAAATTATCGGAATGTTTATTTTCATAAAGTTAAGGGAACAGCTCGTTTTTCTTTGGACTGGGAAAGAAGATGAAAAAGATGATTATGAAAGTTACAACAATTTACTTAGTGCTTTGGTGATTTTTGCCATTAAGGAAGGGTATAAGAAAATAGATTTGGGACAAACCTCCTACTATCCAAAAATGCGCCTTGGAGGGCAGACTTTTGATTTGGTTTTTTATTTTAAAGCCAAAAAACCATTGGTTCACAAAATAATAACCCTGTTAAAGCCTGTGATTTTCCCTGAATATACACTGCCTGAAATGAAAGTATTTGCCGCTAAAAATAAAGTTTTATGACTAAGAAAGATAAAATGCTGGAATTGTTCGGGCTTAATGTGAATTACACAAGCGGCACCGCTAACCACCTATTTTACAAGAATGATGAAAATATAGAAGTTTGTGTATTGGATGTAACCGGTTCTTATGGGATAAATTTGCTGGGGCACAATAATCCTGTTGTGAAAAAAATCGCAGAAAACATCTCCACTTTCCCTCCTAACTTCATTCAAGGTAGCAAAAGCCCCGAAAAAGAAAAGCTTTTTGAAAAACTAATAAGCCGGATTGAAGATCATGCCGGCAAAAAGAACTGGCGCTGTGAACTGGCAAATACGGGTACGGAGATTATTGAACTTGCTTTGAAAATATGCCTTAAAAAATGGGAAAAACGAAAGTTAGAATGGCATCAGGAACAAACCCGCACCATAAATTATTTGTATAACGGAGATAAAGGAATCAAAAAAGAAATACAAGCTTCCTATGCCTTTTTAAAGGATGGACCTGTAATAATACATCTGAAAGGTAGCTTTCACGGAAAAACTTTAGGAGCCCTTTCTGTTATGGGCAATCCGCAATATAAAGCTGAATTCCCAATGGCTATAAATGGCGTGGAGATATTGGCTACGGAAGAAATTTTAGAAGATATCATAGCAGTTTATGTAAAAACATATACCTATTTCAATTCAAAAACCCAGCGGATGCAACAAAAGCAATGTTGTCCGGTATGTGCTGTGATCATTGAACCGATACAGGGGGAAGGTGGTGTGGTAAAAGTACCGGAACATTTTTTAAGCGCACTGTCCCGCATTCAGAAAAAGTGGAGTATACCAGTAATATCCGATGAAATACAATGCGGATTATACCGCACCGGCCCATTTTCTGCACTCCCTGGAAAAATACTTACTGCCGATATTTATTGCTTTGGCAAGGCACTCGGGGCAGGGCTGGCTAAAATTTCTGCACTTTGTTACCAAGCTGCTACTTTCGATGAAAACATATACTCCTATCACAGTTCCAGCTTTAGCGAAGATTTTCTTGGATGCTATGCTGCCAATGAATTTCTGGATTGTATTGAAAAAAGCAATAAGGATTATTTTCCTTTAGTTGAACAGCTGCAGAATTTTGCTTCAGCGTACCCTGAATTTGTCAAAGAAGTCCGTGGCGAAGGTTTGATGGCAGCCATTGAGCTAAGGGAAGAAGCTTTAAACAATTCTTTTATCACTAAATTTTTTAAGGACCTGCATAAATTAGGTTACTGGATTTCATCCATCCTTTTAAACAGGGAACAAATAAGGATGTATCCAACGCTCACTGCTCCAATGGCTTTCCGTATTCAGCCCTCAGTTCAGTTCAACAATGCTGATTTTCTGCATTTGACAAAAGGACTGGCTAATTTTTTTGAGGCCGTAAAAAAAGGCAACTTACAGTATTTATTCGGCCACTTGATTCCCCTGTCAAGCCAACCAATACTTAAACCATTGCCTGCTCAGGTACAAACAAATTATTTTCCTTCAGATGCGGCTGTTTTTATTTGCCATCCTATTGATCTTGGGCATCTTTCTCATATAGTTGATTTGGTTGAAGGATATGGGGATGAAAATCTTGAAGAGGTTCTTGATGAAGTTCGCGAGGAGCAGTCTTTCACCATTTATCATACGGATAGCTTGGAAAATGCTATTGGGGAGAAAATGAATGTTGTATTCTTAGGCATTCCACTTACCAGCACATCGTTTTTTAAAGCCCTTCGTTCAGGCAAGAGGCTTGAATGGATAAAAAAAATACAGGATGCCATAGATTGGGCCAATGAAAAGGGTGCAAGAAGCATAGGCTTAGGCCAATACACCAGCATCATAACAGGCAATGGAATGTATGTAAATTCATCCTCAGCCACACTCACCACGGGGAATGCTTACACAGCAAGCCTTGCCATTCAGGCGATACGCTTGGCCATCCAGGAAAAGAAAGTAAAAAATCCGAACATTTGTATAATCGGAGCATCTGGAAACATTGCTTCGGTAATTGCAGAAACCCTGATAAAGGATAGTGCGAAAATGACGCTGGTTTACCGGCAAGATCCAGCAAATTCACAAGCAATACAGGAAAACATACGGGCTTTTATTGAAAACAGTTCCAAAGGAAATAACTTTCCTTCCCAATTCATAGGGTTTCAGAATATAAGCTCTTCAGATTCAAGTTTTAATGAATTACAAAAAGCAGCTGCTCCTTTTTTAAGCTTTACCCATGATATAGAAACTGCTATTCATGCTGATGTGATTGTACTGGGAACAAACCAGCCAGGAGCAGTTTTATATTTAAAACATGTCAAGAAAGGCGCCATTGTGCTGGATATATCGGTACCACCTAATGCATCTGATGATCTTGTAAGCCGGAGTGACATAACTTATATTAAAGGCGGTATTGCTGCATTACCAGGAACAGGTAGCCAGGAACAAGCCTTGGAGTCTGTTATCTTGCCTTTTGGGCCAGGCGAATGTTTTGCCTGTATGGCAGAAACATTTGGGCTTGGGTTTGCCCAAATAAAGGGAAAGCGTTTTACCGGTGATTTAACAACTAAATCTGTTATGGAAATTACCCGGATTATTGAGCAACAAGGATTTTCTTTAGGAAGAAAAAAAACAGAAAGAAGCCTTTAAAAATAGATGAATTAATTCTCGCATCGAAAATTGAATTTTTAAAAAAATTTAATCCTTATTGTTTTGTTCGGGGTTTAAATATTTCTTCTTTAAACCCTCCATAACCTCATAAGCAGCAGGGCAAATAAAAGTGTTTTTAACCGTAAGTTGTAATAATTGGTGAAAGCGTTTGCGGTTTGTATGCGGATATTCCCTGCAGGCCATCGGGCGATGTTCATAAACCATACAATCATTGTCTGAACCTAAAAATGGACAAGGAGCAGGATCTTTAAGTACAAAATCATCTTCTGAATCAAAAAAAAGATACTTTTCAATAAAAGCTGCCGGCCTGATTCTAAAATGTTTTGATAATCGTTCAATATCTTTTTGATAAAATATAGGACTTGTTGTTTTGCAGCAATTGCCACAACTCATGCAATCTATTTTTTCAAATGCTTTCTCATGAAGGGCTTGGGCTGTTGTATCAAGATCTCTTGGAGTTGTTTTAATCAGTTTGGCAGTAAGTTTATTATTGGCTTTCTCAGCATCTTTAGCTAAATCAGCAAGGTCTTGAAGTTTCATAACCACAAAACTATAATGCTTTCCATTTATTACCTAATGTATTTGCAAGAATTTAAAATTAAATCATTTCTTTTTTAAAACCTCATAAGCAACAGGGAAAATTATTTTTTCCCATACTGCATATTCCTTTGCCGAAGGGTGTAATCCATCCTTTGCAACCATTTCCTTGTCGTATTTCATTTCCTGTGAAATGGTAAACAGATCTACTGTTCTGATCTTTCTTTTTGCTGCCTCCTGAAAAATAATTTCATTGTAATGCATTATCCCTGCCGAAATATTTCTCCCCTTGCTGTATTTAGCTCCTTCTGGTTTTACACTAAAATCAGGAATTGAAATTACAATTAGATTGTTTTTATCAGGTAAAATAGCCTGAATTCTATCAATAATAAAAGAAAGGTTTTTCCTAAAGGAATCAGCCGGCACATCCTGTACATAATCATTAACTCCAATAAGCAGGGTGGTAAAATCTGGCCTGGAAAGTTCAAATGCTGGCAATTCCCGTTCTATTAAATCTTTTGTTGTCCATCCTGATCTTGCAGGATTTGTAATAAGTTCAATAGGTATTGATTTTTTATATAAATTAACCGTAAGTAATTCAGTCCAGCATTCACTTAATTTAGCTCCCTGGCAAATTGTATACGAATCGCCCAAAGGCACATAACGAATAAGTTTGGTTTTTTCGGAAACCTGCTTTTGCGCATTTGATGAAAATGAAATCACACTCACAATCGTTATACTTAAAGCCGTGATTATTTTTACCATGGTTGATCTTTTTTATTTTATTAGTATTTTCACTACCAAATTAATAAATTATCCCGAAGAATTAATAAAAACATGAATGTCAATGAAAAATTATGATTTATGTGTTGTTGGAGGAGGGCCTACCGGGTATGCAGCAGCTATGCGAGCAATAGACTTTGGAAAAAAAGTTTTGTTAATCGAAAAATCCAGACTTGGAGGAGCTGGAGTTTATGATGGGGCGCTGGCTTCAAAAGCAATGTGGGAATATTCTGAAAAAATTAAAACAGTACGTGAGATTGCCGGCAACGGTATAACAGAAAAATTAACTTATAGGGAGATTAATAAAACGGTAAATGAAGCGATTTTTGAAAGGAAATTTCAATTGAGCTGCCATTTGCGTATTCTTCAGGAAAAAAATGGTTTTGTTAATTATATAAAGGGAACTGGAAAGCTTATTTCGGCCAATGAAGTTGAAATTACCAAGGAAAATGGGACTATTGAAACCATTTGGGCAGAAAATATTTTAATTGCAACAGGAAGCAGGCCCAGGAAATTGCCAAATATTCCTGTGGATGAAAAAATAATTTTAACAAGTGATGGAATTCATCATTTGGAAGATTTCCCAAAAAGTATTGTAATATTAGGTGCCGGTATTATTGGATGTGAATATGCCACCATTTTTTCAAATTTTGGAAGAACAAAAGTATACATGATTGACAGGGCGGATAGAATTCTCCCTTTTGAGGATGAAGATGTAGCAAAAGTGGTAGAAGAAAATTTTCGAAAAAATGGAGTAACAGTGCATAATGAGGCCAAACTTGAACGCATGGCTATAGTTGATGGTAAAGTAGAATACGAAATATCCCACAAAGATGGAAGAAGAGAGATAATAAAGGTAGAAAAGGCTTTGTTATCCATTGGAAGAGTTCCAAATGTAGAGGGAATTGGATTGGAAAATGCAGGTGTGAAACTTACAAAAGCAGGATATATTCATGAAACAGATACTCTTACAGGTATTCCTAACATTTATGCCGCAGGAGATGTATCAGGCCGATTGGCTTTGGTTAATGTTGGAGAGCGTGAAGCAAGACATGCAGTGGTGAGAATGTTTGATGGACCTATTCCCCCGATTATTTATGATAATATTTCTACAATAATGTTCCTTAACCCTGAAATTGCTGTAGTTGGAATGAATGAACAGGAAGCCCAAAGCAAGGGAATTACATATAAGCTGGTTAAATATGATTATTCCTGCATAGCAAGGGCCATTGCTATGAGAAAAACAACAGGATTTTTTAAAATATTAGTAACCAATGATAAACATATGAAAATCCTTGGAATGCGTGCTGTTGGAGAACATGCCTCAAGTGCCATTCAAGCAGTGGCACTATTGATTTCAATGAATAAAGGAATTGATGAGATAACAAATTTAATGCATCCTCATCCTTCCATTATTGAAGGTATCCAGGAATGTTTTAGAATGCTTAAAGGAAAATCGATTTTTAAAGCCTCTGTATTTAAAGACAAACTACAATGTTACCGTTGTGAAAATGGTGTTTGTTCTCCACTTTAAATTATTTCACTGATTATTAATATGTTTTAAAAGAAAATGTAAAGTTTTAATAACTTTTTGGAAGGGTTATGTTTATTAAACTCAGAATGCCTAAGGAAAATTCTAAAGCGTTTTTTTTTAAGATTTAATCTCGGATGTCAATAAAATAAGGATCAACCGATAATTCGTACCTTTTAGAAGAAAGTAGCTCCAACCTATTCATATCAATAATTGTCATGTATCCGTTTCTTCCTCCACAATAAGTGCTATGATGTGGTGCAGGACCTGAAGTATTCTGATTGCGGTGTGCAACATAAACTTGTTTGCTTTTATCATCAACAGCAATTCCATGAGGCTGATGCCCAGTATAAATATGCTTTACAAAGGTGTTTGATTTGTAATTGATAACCGTAACAGAACCTCTTTCTCCAGGGAATGTCTGGGTATCTTCAGTACAGCTTATAAAGGCATAATCAGAAGTTTTTGAAAACATTAACTCCTGTGGGAAAACTCCCGTGGGAATAACCGTTAGAAGCTCATCTGTTGCCACATCCATTACTCTTATTTCATTTGTTTTCTGACAAATAACATAATATTTAGTCCCATCAGGAGATATTTCAATTTCATGGGGATCCAAACTACTCATAGAGTTTATAGGATTGTTGTCTAAAGATATATGAGTTACTTCAGGAAAATTAATGTTTTGGATGTCAACTTTAATAATAAAATTCCCATCTTGGGCAGTGATATAAAGGGTTTTGTTATCTTTAGAAAGTGTTGATCCATGAGGAGTTTTAAACTCTGTAGGTCCTTGGTAATACCTAAGGAGCAACATGTTTTCAAGATCAACCACAGCAACGCTGCCTGCAAAAGCCCAATTAATAATATATGCTTGTTTGGAATCAGAGCTTATTGAAAATGTGTTCCAATTACCTGCATCTATAAACACTTCACCCGCAAAGGAATCATCGCTTGTTCTATACCTTTGAATAACATCACCTGCAGTAAAAATAACGTACCAGTATTTTCCGTCAGGTGAAACTTTAATCATATGTGGTGCCTCAATTAGAGGTTTATTCCCTACCTCTACATACCTCATAATTAAATTTGTTTTTTGATCGATCACTGATACCAAATCGCATCCTTGATTAACAACATATACTTTTTTGAGTTTTGGATCTTCGCTGAATTTCACCAAGCCATCCGCACCAGGGGCTCCATTTTCAACCCAGTCTCTTATTAAAACAACTTCTTCCCTGGTTAATGGCGTATTGTTTACCGGCATTGTAGGTTTCATTGAAAGACCCAAATCATCAAAAGTATTTACAAATAAAAAAAGAGGACTTTGCCTATGATTAAAAGGTATTGTAATTGCACCTGTTCTGCTGCCTTCAAACATTTTATCCCAGGTTTCCAGAGATAATCCACCCGCAGCATCTTTACTTATGTTATTATGACAACCTGGAACAGCGCATTTGCTAAGGATAATTTTTGCTATTTCTTTAGGATAATGGCTTTCTGAAATATTAACAATAGGAGGATCTACACGACATCCGATAATTAAAATCAGTCCTAAAACAATTAAATAGAATGATTGGCTCTGCCTCAAAACTTTAATGTTGTTCAGAAACTGGGATTTCAATGATCATTTCTCCTGCCTTATCCTTGATTTGAACAGGAACCCCTCCAGCAACTGTCATGTTTATGGTACTGTCCCAACCCACTGAATAGAGGTAATAATATCCTTTTTTTAAATTACTAAAATGCGTGTGACCAGTTAAATGATCCTGATCACCACATATTGCAGAATTATCATAATTTTTTGATTCAGTCCCTGGAAATTCCCTTGCTCCATACTTAATATAAACTACAGCATTAGGAATTAATGTATTATGATGTTTCACATTCACTGCCAATTCAACATTGCCTCCTATGCCTGCTTTTTTGCATGAAGAAAATATAAAAATCATTAAAAAGAGTATGGAGATAATAAATCGGCTACTTTTCATAAATGACATTTTTTTAATGTGAAATAAATGAGAAATCAATCTTTTAAAGGGGAATGATAATTTTAACTGATTTTTGAAAGGAAAATTGTAATGAAAAAAAATTGCTTTTCATTTGCGTGTGATCCAAAACTCAAATTTTAATTATACCAAATTCTTTATTGTATTGCTTTCGAAATACAAAATTTATTGCCTGTTTTTATTTCCAAATAGTAAAAATGGATATGAATTTACAGTGAAAATCAATGCTTTTTTAACTAATCAACTACGATTAATTTGTTGCGAATTTCAATATTCAATTTTCCAATTTCAAGGGTGTAATAATAAATACCTGCAGTTAATTCACCTCGTTCTAAAATGTATTTATCACCGGAAATATCCTTGGCGTGTACAACTTTTTTACCCATTAAATCATAAACTTGAAGATTTACCTCGTCACCAGATGAAAAGCTATTAGAAAAATCAAAAACTACAACATCCTTAAATGGATTTGGAAAGATTTTCACTTCAGGAATTGCACTATGCCCTGAAAGGGAAGTTATATCTTTCACTGTAACTTTTACACTGTCAATACCAATACATCCATCATTGTCAGTTACTGTTACTGTATAAGTGGTTGTAGCATTAGGAGATGCCATGGGGTTTGAAGCACTTGCGTCATTGAGGCTTGAAGCAGGAGACCAATTATAAGTTGATCCGTTTGCGTTTACCCATAATTGGGCAGTACCACCCGGAATTTCTATCATAGTATCAGAAATAAGGGCCAGAATTGGATTTACAACTTTAACCAAAATAGATTTTTTATTGCTGTATGTTGCATTAGTGATATCATAATTTGCAGCATAAAAAGTTGTGTTTTGGTACAATATAGGTGTTGTTAAAGTATCTCCAATGTGAATCTGACTTCCAGTAGGATTACTAAACCAATGAACTTCATTGCCAACTACACCTGAAGAAGCAATAAGCTCTGTGGAGGTGCCAATACAGGTTGTATCTCCATTAACAATAGGCATGGGCGCAGAATTGCAATAATCTACCACTGCCAGTAATGATTTATGCGCATTTAACCTTCCTCCTGAAACTGTTATGCCCTGAAGCGCAGTTATTGGATCAACATTGTTCAGCATAAATTCTTTCATCATAAGTGCAATTGTACCTGGATTGCTTTTGTATTCCTGGATAAGATCGGTACAAGCTGCAGCCCACATAAGGGCAATTGTACCGGCAACATGGGGTGTAGCCATGGAAGTTCCGGTAAGAGTTGAATATGAATTTCCTGAAATTGTTGACATTATCGCTGTTCCAGGGGCTCCTAAATCAATTGTTGTTAACCCATAACCAGCTCCACTGTTTTTATTGTCATTCCTGTCTGTATTTGTAACCGAAACCATAAAAGGGCTAGCACAAGCTGTTGGAATGTCACCGGTATTGTCAATATTTATATGAATATTTGCAGTTGCCCCAGCATTTAAAATTCCAAGTGTTCCCAAAGAATCATATATTCCACACCAAAGAGGGAAATTAGCAGGATTACCATAATCAACGCCAAAGGAAGCGTTAGTTGATACTATGAATGCTCCCTTTTGCCCATTTGTCTGATCATATAATTTGCGCTGATCAAAAACATAACCATAGGCTTTTATTACAGTTGCCTCATTCCCAGAGGCTCCTTGAATTGCCATTACCTGTACGTCCCAATTAACACCTGTTACCCCTAGGGTATTATTTCCTTTTGCTCCAATTGTTCCAGCAACATGAGTTCCATGATTATCGGAAGTAATTATTCCATTGTTATTATAAGCATTCCAGCCGTTTACATCATCAATATAACCGTTATTGTCATCATCAATCCCGTTTCCTGGTATTTCTCCATAGTTTTTCCAGAAATTTAAATCCTGGTGAGTTAACTGAAAACCACCATCAATAACAGCCACCACAATTGTATCTCCTGTAGCTGTCAAGCCACCGGTTGTTATATCCCAGGCTTCAGGAGCATCAATATCCCCATCAACTTTACCACCTGATTGACCAGTATTGTTAAGTCCCCACATACTGCCAAAACTTGGATCGTCAGGATATGTGTTTCTTAATTCCACCTTATGGTTGCGTTGAATTTTTGCTACCACTCTGCTTTTTGAAAAATTCTCTACCATGCGCTTTTCATTTGCTGCTGAATCTTCAAATTTTATTAAATAAATTTTCCAACTTTCAGAAATAACATCCAATATTTCGTAGGCAGGGAAAGCGCTTTCGAAATCCTTGAGTGTTTGATCTTTTTGCAATTGGATCATTAACTCTCCTGAACGGTAATTTTTCTCCATTTGCCCGTAACTAAAGGAAACATTGAAGAATAAAAAAAGAGAGAATGAAAAAAGAGCTATTTTTAGGGATGTAATTTTTATCATATCAAGGATTGGTTTTGAATTACAATAATAAGAAAATAAATAGTTAATTAGCTAACATGTATTGGTAAAAGTAAGATAGAATTACAATCCTACGCGTTATTCTTAATTATAATCAATATTTTTACAACATATCCGATAAACAAATTGCAATGAATTTTACTGTTTATAAAGCTTCTGCTGGTTCGGGGAAAACCTATACCCTGGTAAAGGAATTCCTTAAATTATCTCTTGCCTCACCACATGCCGAAAGTTACAAAGGAATTCTTGCAATTACCTTTACCAACAAGGCGGCTAGTGAAATGAAAGAGCGCGTTATTAATTCTCTTAAAATAATTTCAGGCGATAAAAAACCAGAAGGTACTCCTGCATTTTTGCTTAATGATCTTGTAAAAGAACTCAACACTACCGAGGAAATCATAAAAACTAGAAGTGCCGCGGTGTTAACGCATATTTTACACAATTATTCGGATTTAAGCATTTGCACCATTGATAAATTTACACATAAGATCATTCGTACCTTTGCTCATGATTTACATTTGCCCGTTAATTTTGAAATAGAACTGGATGAAAAAAACCTTCTTTCAAAAGCTGTTGACCTTCTCATTTCAAAAGTTGGAGTAAATCCGGAATTTACAGAAGTTCTGGTTGAATTTACAGAATCAAAAGCAAACCAGGAAAAAGACTGGCATATTGAAAGGGATCTGAGGAAATTTGCAGGGGAAATGTTAGGGGATGATGGTTCCAAATACCTGGAAAAACTCAAACATTTAAAGCTTTCTGATTTTATTGATATTAAAAATCAGATTAAAAATTATACAACTGCTTTTGAAAATGAGCTTGCTTTAATTGGAGATGAAGCCACAATGCTTATTGATTCTGTAGGAGTTGAGCCAGCAGCTTTTGCAGGAGGAGCCAATGGGATACCTAAATATTTTTCATACTTAAAAGAGAGAAGAACAGACAACTATAAGCCTACACCCACTGTTGCAAAAAACATTGAAGCGGATAAATGGCATGCAGGTAAAGCTACAATTAATGATAAATCTGACATTGATAGCATTAAAGATTTGTTGAAAGACTTCTTTTACCGGGCTGATTTTATTGTGAGCGAAAGGTTTGCTGAATATTTCTTGTTAAAGATGATTTACAAGTATATTTATAGTTTGATGGTTCTAAATGAAATCGAAAAAATAATTGCCCAGCTAAAAAAAGAAAACAACATCCTTCACATTTCAGAATTCAATAAAATAATTTCTGAGATAGTTGCAAATGAGCCTGCACCCTTCATTTATGAGAGAATAGGAGAGCGGTACAAGCATTTTTTAATTGACGAGTTTCAGGATACCTCTGTTCTTCAATGGCAAAACCTGCTTCCTTTACTTGATAATTCACTTGCCGGTGGAAATTTCAACATGATTGTTGGTGATGGTAAGCAATCCATTTACCGTTGGAGGGGTGGGGAAGTAGAACAGTTTGCAATGCTTCCTAAAGTATATAAACAGGATTCAAATTTACTTATAGCAGAAAGACAGGCTTCTCTTGAACGAAATTACATTGAAAAACCATTGAGCAGTAATTTTCGCTCTAAAATGGAAGTGGTTGATTTCAATAATAGATTTTTTAATCAAATATCAACTGGTTTATTCATAGGCTATCAAACAATTTACGACAATCATAACCAGAATTTCAGAAAAGAAAATCAGGGAGGGTATGTTCAGGTGGAATTTTTGGATGAGAAAAATTTGGCTGAATTAAGCTTGGAACAAACCAACTGCATAAAAATTCATGAAATAATAAATGATACACTTTTAGATGGATATAAATTAAAGGATATTGCAATTTTATTTCGCAAAAACCAGGAAGCATCTTTGGTTGCACGATTTCTTATTGAACAGGGAATTGATGTAATATCTTCAGAGAGTTTACTAATTAATAATTCCAAAGATGTAAGGTTTGCTGTTAACTTTTTAAGTTATCTGATTAATCCCGCTGATATTGGATTACAGGCTAAAATAATGCAGTTTGTTTTGCTTTACAAAATTAAAAATCAGTCTGAAATTCATAATTCGCTTTCAGCTTTAAGGCCATCTCAATTGAGCCTGGAGAAACAATTGTCGGCAAAAGGATATGTTTTTTCTTCCGTTAGGCTACTTAAATTGCCTTTGTATGAAATTTGCGAGGAAATATTCAGGATTTTTGAATTAAGTGAAAAACCAAACAGTTATATTCAGTTTTTTTTGGAAAGCGTTCATAATTTTACTGCACGTAATACTGCAGGAATAGTTAGTTTCCTGGAATGGTGGGAGGATAAAAAAGATAAATTATCCGTGGTAATTCCCCAGGGAACAAACGCTGTAAATATCATGACTATTCATAAATCAAAAGGTCTTGAGTTTCCGATAGTGATATTCCCTTTTGCCAATTGGAGGACCAAAAATTCAAAAGATAATTTCTGGATTAATTTAGATAAAAGTTCCGTTGTTAATCTCAGTTCAGCCGTTGTTCCTGCAAATAAGCAATTGGAGGATACTGTTTATGCCCCTCTTTATAGCGAAGAAGTAAATAAATCGAAACTGGATAACATGAATATTCTTTATGTTGCAATGACACGGCCAGAAGATAGGCTTTACATAATAAGTTCCCTTTCCAAATACAAAGATCTCGCAAATTATTTTATTGATTATTTTAAAGCTGCCGGGCAATGGGATTGTGAATGTAATACATATACCTTTGGAACCAAAACACCATCCCTGCAAAGAGTTTCTAAAGATTATCCTTCCACTTATTTATTGGATTCCATTATCTCAGAGCCCTGGAATAATAAAATAAACATTACAAGGCTTGCCCCAGAACGCTGGGATATTGAAAACCTGGATGAACAAATGGCATACGGTAAATTGCTGCATCTTGCCCTTTCCCGTATTAATTCAATTGTTCAAATTGAACCTGTGCTTGAACGAATGGTTTTTGAGGGAATAATTCTAAGTGAAGAAAAAGTAAAATTGGAAAATAAATTACTTCAAATAGTTACTCATCCAAAAATTGCTCTTTGGTTTTCGCCCCTGCTTAATGTTAAAAACGAAGTGGAAATTTTGCTCCCAGACGGAAGTTCTTACCGCCCTGACAAAGTCATTATTCAGGATAAAAATGCTGTAATAATTGATTTTAAAACTGGAAAAAGAAATTTAAAGAAGCATTCCAATCAGCTTGATAAATACCAGGAAGTTTTGATTGATATGGGATTTGAAAGTATCCAAAAATATTTGATTTATACCGAAGAAATTGTTGTGGAACAGCTTATGTAAATCCCCTACTAAATTTCTGGTTTGGATGATTTGCATTATTAAAATGCCTTTTATTCGTTTTTTTTAATTTTTTTCATGTCCGAGTGTTTATTCTTAGCATAAACAGAAACCCATACAGGATAAATTTAATTCAATTGTTAAAAAGTCTGAAAATGCTAAAAAATTTTGGGATGCATTCTTTTTTAATTAAATTGCAAGATAAATTATTTAAATATTAAAAAAATGCAAAAGCTCTATTTTCTAAAACTTACAGTATTTTTTTTAGCATTGTTTTTCACTGCTTTTAAATTAGCGAATAAATCTGGTAAGGAACCTGTTAAAAAAAGCGGAATTTCAATTGAATCAATGGATAAAAGCATTGATCCGCGTATTGATTTTTACCATTTTGCAAATGGCAATTGGGCTAAAAACAACCCTATTCCCGAAACGGAATCAAGTTGGGGAAGTTTTAGTGAATTGAAAAAGCGGAGCGAAAATTTGCTTCATGAAATCCTGGACCAGGCAGCAGCGGATAAAAGTGCATTAAAGGGAAGTATCAATCAACAAATAGGCGATTTTTACTATACTGCAATGGATACATTGAAAATTGAATTGGATGGTATTAAGCCACTTGCCGAGGAAACAAAAAAAATAAATGCCATTAAATCAAACAATGAAATACCTTCCCTTTTGGCTCATTTGCATAGTATTGGAGTATCTTCTTTATTTAGTTTCTATGTTAGCCAGGATGCAAAAAACAGTTCAGTGCATATAACTTATGCAGGACAAGGAGGCCTGGGTTTGCCTGATAGGGATTATTATTTAAAAGAGGATGAAAAATCTATAAATATAAGAAAGGAATACTTAAAGTATTTGACCAAAGTGTTTGAAATGTTAAAGGACAAGGCCCCGGCAGAAAAAGCAAAAACTGTAATAAAGATTGAAACGGAATTGGCAAATGCTTCATTAACTAGAACTGAGCAGCGTGACATTGAAAAGCGTTACAATAAGTTAAAGCTTTCTGATTTGCAAAAAATTACGCCATCTTTCAATTGGAAAGTTTATACTGAAGCCACAGGAATAACTAAAGTGGATGAAATAATTGTAAGCCATCCTCCTTACTTTAATACAGTTGAAAATTTAATGAAAACCTTAAAACCAGAAGACTGGAAAACATACAATACATGGCATTTATACCGCCTTGTGTCTCCAAAAATTAATTCTGATTTTGAAAAAGAACATTTTTATTTTTACAACACAATTCTTGCTGGCGTAAAGGAAATGAAACCGCGTTGGGAGAGAGCTCTTGCTGCAAGTAATGATGTGATGGGTGAGTTATTGGGACAAGCTTATGTTAAGAAAGCTTTCAGCCCTCAATCGAAGGAAAAGGTAAATGAAATGGTGGATAACCTTCTTGCAGCCTTCAAAGAAAGAATTCTACAGTTGGATTGGATGGATGATCAAACAAAAAACAAGGCATTAGTAAAACTTGCCTCTTTTAATAGAAAACTTGGTTATCCGGATAAGTGGAAAGATTTTTCGGAGCTCAAAGTTGACAGGGATTCCTATGTAGGGAACTTTTTAAGGGCACGAAAATTCCATCATAAAATAATGATTGATAAAATTGGAAAGCCAATTGATAAAACAGAATGGGGTATGTCTCCGCAAACCATTAACGCTTATTATAGTCCCTTGCGAAATGAAATTGTTTTTCCTGCTGCAATTATGCAAGCTCCCTTTTTTAATCCTGATGCCGAGGATGCAATAAATTATGGGAGTATGGGAGCTGTAATTGGTCATGAAATTACCCATGGCTTTGATGATCAGGGATGCAAATTTAATTCAGAAGGAAATCTGGAAAATTGGTGGCTGGAAGTAGACATGGAACAGTTTAAGGCCAAAACAAATGTGCTTGTAACACAGTTCAATAATTACAAAGTTTCAGAGGAACTGGCAATTAACGGTCAGTTAACATTGGGTGAAAACATTGCTGATATTGGCGGTTTGAGCGTTTCCTATTATGCTTATCAAAAATCCCTGCTAGGAAAAGAAAGAGTTGTAATTGATGGTTTTTCTCCCGAACAAAGATTTTTTATTGGCTGGGCGCAGGTTTGGAAAATAAATATGCGTCCTGAACATTTAAGAAACATGATTTTAACAAATCCACATTCTCCAGGAATGTACCGTGTTTTAGGACCCTTATCCAATATGCCCGAATTTCATGCAGCTTTTGGGGTAAAACCTGGCGATGCAATGTATCGTGAGGAGAATAACAGAGCAAAAATTTGGTAACTGATTAATTGAAAATGACAGAAATTTATAAATCAGGTAATATATTGATTGAGGGTAGGCATAAACGTCCTGTAATGGTTGATGTTACCTGTGTTGCTGATGGCTCGAAAAAACCTGTTATTATTTTTTCTCATGGATTTAAAGGATTTAAGGACTGGGGACATTTTAACCTTATGGCCAGGGAATTTGCAAACCAGAATTTTGTATGTGTTAAATTTAATTTTTCCCACAATGGTATAACGCCTACCGATACCAATGAGTTTTCAGATCTTGATGCTTTTGCCAACAATAATTTTTCAATAGAACTTGATGACCTGGGTACTGTTATTGATTGGGTGCAGGCAAATATTTTTTTAAGAGATGAAGTACAGCCGGAATGCATTTTTCTTGTAGGGCATAGCCGCGGAGGAGGTATAAGCCTGTTAAAAGCCAATGAAGATCCACGGATAAAAAAAGTGGTAACCTGGGCAGCTCCTTGTACTTTTGAAAACCGTTTTCTTCCTGAAGAAATGGAATATTGGAAAAAAAATGGAGTAATTTATGTGCAAAATTTCAGAACAAATGAAATGATGCCTATGTATTACCAGATTGTTGAGGACTATGTTAAAAACAAAAAGAGAATTGACATTCCAAGAGCTGCCTCAATGCTTAAAATACCTTGTTTACTTGTTCAGGGCACTGCCGATGATGTTGTTTTAGCAACCGATGTTGAAGAATTACAAAAGCTTATGCCTTCTGCTGAACTGTTTCTTCTTGAGCATGCTGACCATACATTTGGAACAACACATCCTTATATTTCTGAAGTGCTGGAAAATGATTTTTTAAAAGTATTTAATAAAACCTGCGGGTTTTTAAAATGCCTTGCCGATATTAAAACCTAAGATAATTTTAAAATTTGAATTGTAGCTTGGCCCGAAATCATCCGTATTTATGGGTGTAATTGTAGGAGGAGTATGCTCCTCCCATGTATTCTCCTTATAACCAAACCCACTGAACATATCTATAACAAAATCTCCAGGCAAAATTAGCTGATAGCCTCCTATCATATTCAAATTAATGTGTGTTGAACGGATATATACATTATAAATATTGAGATGTTTATTTGTAAATCTTGCGGTGGAATATGAAAAAAGCGGGCCTAGGTAAAAACCTTCGGGGGCATAAGTGTCTTTACGATTCAAATAGAAGCGGTGCGAAAGCTGAACTCTAATTCCCCTTACCATAATTTTCAACGTGCCATTTTGACTCATTGCATTGTCAATTAAAGTAAAAATGGGGCTTTTTCCAAGAAAGGAAATTCCTATCTGGGAAGATTGGTTAGGGCCTACTACAAATTCATTCACTATTCTGTATTCTGAAGTAAAGTATACAGGTCCCCATAATATAGGAAGAGGATTTGTTTTAAAAACCACAGAAAAAGGCTGAGGATTAACTGGCCTTTTAATGGTTTCCTGTGCTTTTATCCCAATAACAGGAAATAGCAGGATGCAAAAAATATAAATAAAGCAATTTGCCTTTAAATTCATTTTAAATAAACTTTAATCTTGCAACAGGGGCTAATTCCTGACTGCTGAATTCATTGTGTTTAAATTTCAAGAAACCTGTTTCTGCAATCATTGCAGCATTATCTGTACAATATTCAAATTTAGGAATATAAACCTTCCAATTTCTCTCTTCTCCGATATTTTTTAATGTTTTTCTTAAAAGTGAATTTGCAGAAACTCCTCCTGCCAATGCAATTTCAGTAATATTATGATCAATTGCAGCCTGCTTTAAATTTTGCATTAATATATCAACAATAGTTTTTTGAATAGAAGCACAAATATCTGCTTTATTCTTTACAATAAACTCTGAATCTCTTTTAATGTTATCCCTAATGAAATACATAAAGGCTGTTTTTAAACCGCTAAAGCTAAAATCATATCCGGGAACATTGGGATGTGTAAAATTAAATTTTTGCGCATCTCCTGTTTTTGCATACTCATCAATTAAAGGCCCTCCGGGATAAGCAAACCCCAAAATTTTAGCAATTTTATCAAAAGCCTCTCCTGCAGCATCATCAATGGTTTCACCCAATAATTTCATTTCGAAAAAATTATTAACCCTTACTATTTGAGTATGTCCACCTGAAACGGTTAAACATAAAAATGGAAAACCCGGCTGATTTGAAAATCCATCTTTTTCAATTATGAAATGCGCATGAATATGGGCCTGGAGGTGATTTACTTCAATAAGTGGAATATTTAGTGCAAGTGCCATTGCTTTTGCAAAAGAGGCACCAACTAATAAGGAACCCATTAATCCTGGTCCTCTGGTATATGAAATTGCACTAATATTACGTTTATCAATTTTTGATGCTTTTATTGCCTGGTCAACAACCGGTACAATGTTTTGCTGATGCGCCCTTGATGCAAGTTCTGGAACTACACCTCCGTATGTTTCATGAACTTTTTGTGAGGCAATTATATTGGCAAGAATTTTGCCATCGGCAAGCACGGCAGCGGAAGTTTCATCGCATGAGGACTCAATACCTAAAATTATTATAGATTTGTCAGACATTAAGCATAATTTTATCAAAAAAATTCAACCTACAAATTTATTAAAAAAACTGTTAAAATATTAGTTTTTTCACTGCTTACAGTCATACTGTTGTTAACCATATTAAGCTTTGCTATTAGAGACAGCAGAGCGCAATCATGGCTAGCCTCAAAAGCTGCACTTTGGATTTCAGCAAAAACAGGTACGGTGGCAACTGTAAGAGGCGTGGATATTGAATTTTTTAAAACGATTGTCCTTGAAGGCCTTTATTTGGAGGATTTAGACAAGGACACTTTGCTTTACACTGATAAAATAAAGATCGATATTGGCTTGCTTAGTTTTCAGAAAAACAAGATTTCTTTTAGCAGTATTATTCTTGACCAGGCTGAAATAAATATTAAATTCAAGCAAGGGGAAGATCATATTAACTTTCAGTTTTTACTTGATGCTTTTCAAAGTAATGACACCTCATCAATGCAAGCATGGGATATTGATGTTTCCTCCCTTGAATTAGTAAATTCCAAGTTTAGTTACCAGGATAAAAATATGCCTGTACAGGATTTTGGAGTGAATTATTGGGATATAAAAGCTGAAAATATAAATTTGAAATTAGCCGACATTCGATTTAAAGGCGATACAATTCTTGCTGAAATACAAAACATAAGTCTTAAGGAAAAAAGTGGATTTATACTTAATGGCCTTTCTGCCATGGCCTCAATTTGTTCTTCTGAGCTTATTATGGAAAATCTTTTTATTCATACTCCTGAGAGTGAAGTTAAAACCTTTTTGTCATTTAAATATGATCATTGGGTGGACTGGAAAGATTTTATTACCAATGTTAACATGAAGTACAATGTCCAAAAGGCTGTAGTTAACTTTTCTGATGTTTCATATTTTGCACCTTATTTAAGGGGAATAGATAAAAAAGTGGAATTAACAGGAGAAGTAAGAGGTACGGTTGATCATTTAAAAGGAAGAAACCTGCGTATTTTAACCGGGGAATTAACTTCATTTAAAGGAGATGTTAATATAAACGGCTTACCCGAAATTGATGAAACATATTGGCATTTAAACATACAACAATTTATAACAAACAAAAAAGACCTGGATAATATTCCTCTTCCTCCTTTTGATACAGGAACAAGACTTAAAACAAATGACAATATAAACCTTCTTGGCAATATGCGTTTCCAAGGAGATTTTTCTGGATTTTTTAATGATTTCGTGGCTTATGGCGACTTTACCACTGCCCTGGGAAAGCTCTCCTCTGACATTTCTCTTAGTTTTGATTCAATAACAAATAAGCCATATTACAAAGGATCGCTTTCAACACAAAGTTTTAACCTGGGAAAATTTTTGGATATTAAAGAATTAGGAAGTATTAGCCTTTCTACCAAAGTTAAGGGAAGTGGGATAACAAAGGATGAAATTAAAGGTGATTTAACCGGAACCATCAATAGGATTGAATTGAACCGATATCATTATAAAAACATCGATTTTAAAGGAAGTATAGCTCAGGAATTATTTAATGGATCATTAGTGGTAGATGATGAAAACCTGGATATGTCCTTTGATGGCTCGATTGACTTTAATGGAATTTTGCCTGAATTTCTTTTTACAACAAGCATCCGCAGTGCCAGATTAGCCAATTTAAATTTAATAAACAGAGATACCAGTTCCAATATTACATCAAATATTGTTTTCAATTTAAAAGGCAACTCCCTGGATAATATGATCGGTACAATTGATGTAAATAATACATATTATTCAGAAATGGATTTATCCTATTTTATCAATAAAATAAGCCTGAATTCCCATAGTGATAATGGAGATAAAGTTTTAAATTTAAAATCGGACCTGGCTGAAATAAATCTGCAGGGAATATTTAGTATTGAATACATGTATGCCTCAATTTTAGATGTATTTGATAATATAATTTCAAGTGATATAAAAGCTCCTCAATTGAGAGTTCCTGGAAACAAAATACAACAATTTACATACGACATTAATTTAAAAGACATTCAGCCCATAACAGAGCTGTTTTTGCCAGAATTTGAAATAGGTAAAAATACCAAGCTATACGGAAGTTTTGAATCCGAAAAAAATTCACTTAAACTCAAGGGACATTCCTCTCAAATTAATCTTTATGGTATTGAATTGAAACATTTTTTCATCAATTCAAATATCGAAAATGATATCTTCGTACTAAACCTGGGATGTGCCGAAACCTTTTTGAGCGATAGCATAACCTTGAAAAATTTCATGATTGATACCCGAACAAAGAAAGAGTTAATGGTTTATGAGGTAAAGTGGGACAATTTGAGTGAAATAAAAAACAAGGCCAGTATAACAGGTTCTGTTTTATTTAACAGCTTATCAAAATTTGAACTCCAACTTAATCCTTCCGAAATATTTATTTCTGATTCTCTTTGGATTGCCTCTTCTCAAAGCCCTTTATACTTTGATTCAACGAGTATTAAGATTCAGGACCTTCTATTTTCAACTGGATCACAAGACATTGAAATTAATGGAACATTAACAAACAATGCGGATGATAAGTTGCAACTGCGTTTTATGGAATTTAATCTGGCTAATTTAAATGTCCTTACAAGTCCATCCGGTATTGAGCTTGCTGGGTTTATTGATGGAATTGCATTCGTTTCGGATATTTACAATAACGTTCTTTTTGGATCAAAATTAAGTCTCAAAAAGTTAAGTGTAAACAAGGAAAACATTGGTGATGGAGTAATTTCATCAACCTGGAATACACAAAATCAATCCATTGTGCTGGATGGACACTTTTTAAGAGGAAGTATTCCAACTTTTGAAATTTCAGGTAATTATTTTCCGTATAAAAAGAAGAACAACATTGATTTGGTTGTAAAGCTTGAAAAGTTGCAACTTCAAATGGTTGATCAATACCTGGAGGAATGGGTATCAGATTTACGTGGGCTGGCTACCGGAAAGGTTACCATAAATGGTGAAATCACAAAACCCTTAATCCAAGGAAAAATTAATCTGCAAAAAGCAGGTTGTTTGATCAAATATTTAAATACACATTATACATTCAGCCACGAAATTAGTATAGAGAACAATAAAATATTTTTTGAAAACCTAAGCCTCTTTGATTCCCGTGGAAACAAGGCAATATCAAATGGAAGCTTAAGTCACAGCAATTTCGAAAAACTGGAATTTAATTTAACATTGCTTCCTGAAAATTTTATGGTTTTGAATACTCAGGAAATTCACAATCCCCTATATTACGGAACAGCCTTTGTTACTGGAAAAGTAGATATTAATGGCCCTGTTGAAAATTTAAACATTGATATTACCGCAAAAAGTGAAAAAGGAACTGTTTTTTACATCCCATTAACCGGTTCAGAGGAATTAACTGTTTCTAATTTCATCACATTTATTAATAAGGATACAACAATTGTTAAGGTAAAAGACGAATACAAGGTTGATCTGTCAGGTATAAAAATGAATTTTGAATTTGAACTTACTCCAGATGCAGAAGTTCAAATTATTTTTGACCCTAAAATTGGCGATGTAATTAAAGGCAAAGGCAAAGGAAATTTAACAATGGAAATAAATACCCTTGGAAAATTCAGCATATTCGGAGAATATACAATTGAAGAAGGAGATTATCTTTTTACCCTAATGAACGTAATTAACAAACGATTTAAGGTTGAAAAAGGAGGCACAATTAAATGGACTGGTGATCCATATAATGCAAAACTTGATATTAATGCTATTTATAAATTAAGAACATCTTTGCATGATTTAGGACAGCAAATAGCTGTTGATACCACAAGGAAAAGAGTTCCGGTAAATGTAATGTTAAATATGCGTGAAGATCTTTTAAGTCCTGAAATCCATTTTGATATTAAACTGCCCGGAGCAGATGAATTTACTAAAAGCCAGCTCCAGGTTTTGCTTTACAATGAACAGGAACTCAACCAACAGGTTTTTGCATTGTTAACGCTCAATCGTTTTGTGCCCCCCTTGAATGTTGCAGGTGGTGCAGAATATTCACAGGCAGGAGTAACCAGTTCCACCGAATTGCTCTCTAACCAACTTAGCAATTGGCTTTCCCAAATAAGCAATGAATTTGATGTGGGTGTTAATTATAGACCGGGTGATGAGATTTCCAGCCAGGAGTTTGAATTTGCACTCTCTACTCAGGTGCTCAATGATCGTGTTATTTTGGATGGAAATGTTGGTGTTTCCAATAACCCAGCGGCAGAAGTGCAACAAACAAATAATATGGTTGGAGAATTTAATGTTGAATATAAAATTAGTGAAGATGGACGATTTAGAGTAAAAGGATTTAACAGACCAATTGGCGCCAATCAAATAGATGTAAACAGCAATTATACGCAAGGTGTGGGTTTATTTTATAGGGTTGAATTCAATACTTTTGGAGAATTATACAACCAGTTTCGAAACCGAATTAGACGAAAAGATAAAAAGCAAGAAAATGATTCTGAAGTAGAAGAAACTGAAAATGATGGGGCTGTAAAATTATGATAATCGCTTTTGATGCCAAAAGGGCTTTTTTTAACACCAGCGGCCTGGGAAATTATTCCAGAACACTAATAAAAAACATATGTCATTTTTATCCCCAGAATTCCTATAAGTTATTTTCCCCCGTTCCCAATAGCAATAAAAAAAATTGTTTTCCTGATCTACCCCAGAATGCAGAGCTGATTTTCCCCCAAACATTTACTGGTAAATTAATTTCACCCTTATGGAGATCATGGAAAATAACAGAAGAGATAAGTAGAAACAAGGCTATTATTTACCATGGCCTTAGCAATGAGCTTCCTTTTAATATCAAGTATTCTGGCGCTAAATCCATTGTTACCATACATGACCTTATTTTTTTAAGATACCCCAAACTCTATCCTGCCTTTGACAGAACAATGTATGCATTGAAATTTAAGAAAGCATGCATGGATGCTGATAGTATAATTGCTGTTTCAACTCAGACAAAAAATGACCTTACTGAATTCTTTAATATCAATCCGAGTAAGATTTATGTTGTTTACCAAAGTTGTGACCCAAGCTATTTTTCTTTTGAAGAAAATAAACTCACTTACCAAAAGATTAAAATTAAATACAATTTACCAGAAAATTACCTGCTGTATGTTGGAACGATTGAGGAGCGAAAAAATTTACTTTCACTGCTTAAGGCCTTAAATCAACTGCCTGGTAATTTTAATCTTCCAATTGTAGTTATTGGGAACAAAAGGAAAGATTATTTTAAAATTATTACCGATTTTATTGCATCAAATAAGCTTCAAAATAAAGTGATATTTCCACAAGGAGTTTTAAATTCAGAATTACCGTTTATTTACAACAATGCCCAAATTTTTATTTACCCCTCGTTGTTTGAAGGTTTCGGAATTCCTGTTCTTGAAGCCCTGTTGTGTAAAGTGCCGGTAATTACTTCAAATTGTTCCTCATTACCCGAAGCAGCAGGACCTTCTTCATGCCTTATTAACCCTTTGGCCCCAGAGGAGATTGCCCAACAGATTCAGGCTATTTTAAATGATTCAGACCAGAGAAAAATCAGGGTGGAGCAGGGATTAATATATGCCCAAAATTTCAGTGCTAAAAATACTTCAACACAACTCATGAACATGTATGGTTTAATAACAGGATATAATTCAGAAATCACAAAATCAGTTTAATCATTTCATTAACTTTGCAATCTGAGATAACAGGTATTCAATTAAGATAGAATTTCCAATTATTTTATAATTTAAAAAAAAATGGACAATAACGAACTTGGTCAATGCATAGACATTCTAAAAAAATGTGGAATTATTCTGTTTACATCTTCCATTGGACAGATCCTTGCTGCCAATGCTTTTAATAATAAAGCTGTTAAAAAAATAACAGAAATAAAAAATCTTCTGGATATTGAATCATTGGTAATTGCTGAGAATGAATCGAAATTAATAATGCTATTAGAAGATATTCCTAATCTTGCCTATGATTTAATTGAAAATGCAACAAAACCATTGATTCTTAAATATGACCGGCCATCAGGCTTTGAAAAGGAATTTCTTAATCAAGACCATACAATTTCCATATATATTGCTAAGGATGAAATTATTAGGCAGATTTCCAATAGGGGTATAAGGGCCTTGGCAGGGATTCCTTTAGCCATGGCAGCTAAAAGCCAGAAGTGGCTTATTCCAGGATTGGCAGAAACAATTTTGCAGAAAGCTGATTATGTCGTAAATTTGCAGCAGGAAAATAAAACTTCTTTCTCATCACCTTCAGTTATGAGTTTAAAAGCGAATGGAGAAATAAAAATCCTACAGAAATAATTATTTTTTGAAACAGCATTTATCCCACCCTGTATTTAAGTTAATTTCTGAAGCGGCTGCGGATATTAACGCACCTGCATATGTTATAGGTGGATATGTAAGAGATATTATTCTGAAAAGACTATCCAAGGATATTGATATTGTTACCGTTGGAGACGGAATAGAACTAGCCCAGAGAGTAGCTGGGAAAATCGATTCAAATACAAAAGTTTCTGTTTTTAAAAGCTTCGGAACGGCAATGTTAAGATATGAAAACCTGGAAATTGAATTCGTTGGCGCACGAAAAGAATCTTACCGATCACATTCCAGGAAACCTGATGTGGAAGCAGGAACCCTTGAGGAAGACCAAAACAGAAGGGATTTTACGATAAATGCCCTTGCAATTAGCCTGAATAAAAATAATTTCGGTGAACTTCTTGATCCTTTCGGTGGCCTTAAGGACATTGAAAATAAAACAATACGCACCCCCCTTGATCCTGATTTAACATATTCTGATGATCCTTTACGCATGATGCGTGCTATTCGTTTTGCCTCTCAACTTAAATTTAAAATTGAAGAAAATTCTTTTGAGGCCATTAAAAAAAACAAAAACAGAATAGAAATAGTTTCTAAGGAAAGGATTACGGATGAGTTAAATAAAATAATACTTTCCCAAAAACCATCCACCGGCTTTAAATTATTGTTTGATACCGGGCTGTTACACATAATTTTTCCTGAAATGACGGATTTGTTTGGCGTTGAAATTATTGACAACAAAGGACATAAAGATAACTTTTACCATACTTTGCAAGTGTTGGATAACATTTCGCAGCATACAGAGGATTTATGGTTGAGGTGGGCTGCAATTTTACATGACATAGCAAAACCGAAAACTAAAAGATTTGAACCAGGTATTGGCTGGACTTTCCATGGGCATGAAGATAAAGGAGCACGCATGGTTCCGAAAATTTTTCAGGATTTGAAATTACCCATGGATGCAAAAATGAAATTTGTACAAAAACTCGTGCTGCTTCATTTAAGACCAATCGTTCTGTCAAAAGAAACTGTGACGGATTCTGCAATTCGAAGGCTTTTGTTTGAAGCAGGAAATGATATTGATGATTTAATGATCCTTTGCGAGGCTGATATTACTACAAAAAACCAAAACAAAGTTGAAAAATATTTAGCCAATTTTGAATTGGTTAGAGAGAAACTTAAGGAAGTAGAAGAAAAAGATCAGCTTAAAAATTGGCAACCTCCTGTTTCCGGACAAGAAATAATGGAAACTTTTGGTTTATCTCCATCTAAAGAAGTTGGTATTATTAAAAACTGCATTAGAGAAGCGGTATTAGAAGGAGAGGTGAAAAATGAATACAATGAAGTGTATAATTTTATGTTAAAAAAAGGCGTTGAAATGGGACTGAAAATAAAACCTCAAAGCAAATTCAAAGCTGAGCACTGATCAATATAGTATTTGAAAATAATTCAGAAAAAAAAGAAAATATGGTTGTTTATAAATTCAGAGTAACTTTTGATGATCCTGAAGAAGTATCAAGAGATATAGAAATTAAACCGGGACAAACATTTGAAAATTTTCATGCAGCAATACAGGCCTCTATAAATTTTGATGGTATATCACCTGCTATTTTCTTTACCAGTGATGATTATTGGAGAAAAGACAGGAAAATAGGATATGAACAATTAAAAACATCCAAACTGCTTGATTTTATTGAAGATCCCCATCAGAAATTCATTTATGAATATGAATCTGATATAAAATGGTCTTTTACCATCGAATTGGTAAAAATTGTGGATGGAGATCAAAAGACTCAATACCCTGTTTGTATTAAATCAACAGGCATTGCACCTGCTCAATTCAATAAAATCAACCTTGTACCAGGTGAGCTTGATGGAGAAAATCTTTTGGAAAACGGATTGGAAATAGATGATAGTCTTTTCTACCAAGAGGCGAATAATATGACTGATAGTGAAGGTTTTTCCCAAACAGGGGTGGATGAAGAGGATTCTAAACATTTGGAGGGTGAGGAAGTTTTTGATGAGGGAGAAGAGGAAGCAGAATTTGATGAATTTATCGAAGGTTCCGAAAATGACGAAGATTTTTAATGTTGAATGAAAAAAAACTGCTCATTGTACTTTTGGGCCCAACCGCGGTAGGAAAGACAGATTTGAGCATTGAACTTGCCAGGGACATTGGTACAGTAATTCTTTCTGCAGATTCCAGGCAATTATACAAGGAATTGAATATTGGAACTGCAAAACCAACCGCCATTCAATTAAATTCAGTTAAGCATTATTTCATCGATACAGTTTCAATAGCAAATGATTATGATGCCGCTACCTTCGAGAAGGATGCAATTAGTCTTTTGAAAGAACTATTCAAAACCCAAAATGCCGTTATTTTAACCGGCGGATCAGGATTGTATATTAATGCGGTATGCAATGGTTTTGACATACTTCCTGCTTCTGCTCCTGAAATTAGGGAACAATTAAATGAAATGGTACTTACTAAAGGACTTAATCATTTAACTGAGCTCCTGAATCAAAAAGATCCTGAATATTACAAAATAGTTGATTTAAAAAACCCACAACGTTTAATTAGGGCACTTGAAGTTTGCCTTTCCAGTGGCAGGCCTTATTCATCTTTCAGGACTCAAAAGAGTCAAAAAAGAGACTTTCAGATTCTTTATGTTGGAATTAACAGAAGAAGGGATGAACTTTATGAAAGAATTAATTTGCGTGTTGATGAAATGGTTAAGGAGGGATTGGTAGAAGAGGTTAGGGGAGTTTTAGCTTATAAAAAAAACAATGCACTTCAAACTGTAGGGTATAAAGAATTAATCAATTATTTTGTAGAGAATATTGATTTGCAGCAGGCCATAATGCTTATAAAACAAAATACCCGAAGATATGCCAAGCGCCAGTTAACCTGGTTTAGGAAAAACAAAGAGATTACCTGGTTTGATGCCGGGGATAAACCCAAAATTTTTGATTTTATTAAAAGGCATATAAATCAGTGAGAATAATAAGCCAATATAAAAAATTAGAAAAACACATTTTTAGTTTGATTTTTGCCGAATTGTTTATCCAAATGATAAATTCTGCATTTCTATTAATTATGTTGGTATTCATGCAAAAAGAGGGATATTCAGACCATCAGAGCGCTGATTTTATTTCCTATCGTTTTCTTGGAACTTTATTGCTGGCTTTTCCAATGGGTTTGTTTATAAAGGGAAGAAAAATAAAGCCTGTTTTTATCTTTGCCAGTCTTTCAATCCCCATATTTTCACTTCTGATAGTTTATGGAATTCACTATCATGTTTCATGGCTATTGTATGTTTCACAAGTGTTATGGGGCATAGGCTTTTTATGTTTTCAAATTACAGCTCTTCCTTTTATTCTTCGCAATGCAAAGCAAGATACCCATACAGAGGCAATAAGTTTGAGTTTTGCAACCTATAGTTTCGGAGGAATTTCCAGTGGTGTTTTAATTTTTTTATTAAGTACCCTAAACCCTGTTTTTTTTGATGAAATGCTAATTCTTCAAATTATTGCTGGCTTAGGCTTTATCAGTATCTTTTTTATTATGAGGATTGATATTGAAGAAAATATAACTGAAGAACCATTAAACCTTAAAAAATTAAACCTTGGGGACTTTGATTGGAAAATAATTGCAAAAGCTATGTTCCCTGTGTTTGTAATAGCAACAGGGGCAGGACTTACCATTCCATTTATAGGTATTTTCTTTTTTAATGTACATGGAGTAGATTCCCATGAATTTGCAATTTATGGATCCATTTCCGCAGTATTGGTTGCTATTGGTGCTTTACTTGTTCCACAAATAAAAGCAAGATTCGGCTACATGCTTGCAGTTCCGGCAACTCAAACTGTTGCAGTACTTGCACTTGTAGTTCTGGCCACAACTGAACTATTTGCTGCCTGGGCCCTGGCAGTGCCAATTGCAATTTTATGTTATGTTATTCGACAGCCACTCATGAACATGGCCGGTCCTATGACTTCTGAAGTAATGATGAATTATGTAGGACCTAAAAACAGGGAAATAACCAGTGCATTAACTTCAACAATTTGGTCTGGAAGCTGGTACATTAGTTCCAGAATTTTTAAAATTCTTAGGGAAAATGGAATTGCTTATGTAAAAGTTTTCATGATAACTGCAGTGCTCTATGGACTTGGAATATTTTTGTATTACCTGGTAATGCTTGATTATGAAAAAAGGCTTAAATCTGGCTTAATTAAAATTTAATTTATCTTTTTTCTTAAACCACTAAAAAATCAGGGAATCTCCGTGTTCCTCTGTGACTGCTCTGTGGAACTCTGTGAAACAATGAAACAGTGCATTTTCAGCAGATTTCCTTTTTAAATTACACAGAGAGCGCAGAGAAGTCACAGAGTTGCACAGAGTGGTATGAAACTTCACAAAAAAAATCAGGGAATCTCTGTGGTCCTCTGGGCCTTCTCTGTGCAACAATGTTTCAGAGCAGTTACAGCAGAAAGCTTTAATCCAATGAATGTCCCCCGTTTTTTTGGGGTAACTTCATTGAATTTAAGTATTAAAAAAACTTTAGCAAATAAGCGAAGGCAGTTTAAGGCACAACCCAATCAATTTATGCAAGAACAACTTCCTTCATCAAGGTTTGTGTTCGGTCTGGGCCTACTGATACAATTACCACGGGAACTTTTAATTCATTTTCAATATAGGTAATGTATGCATTCAATGTGGCAGGAATTTCATTTATGGATTTTATTCCGGTTAAATCCTCATTCCATCCTTTAAAATCCTTGTATACAGGTGTTAATTCAGCGGATAAAACATCGTATGGAATGGTCTCAATTGTTTGACCATTATATAAATAGTGGGTACAAATTTTTACGGTTTCAAAACCACTCAAAACATCTGCTTTCATCATCATTAGTTTTGTAACTCCATTAAGCATGATTGCATATTTAAGAGCAGGCAAATCAAGCCATCCACATCTTCTTGATCTACCTGTGGTGGATCCGAATTCATTGCCTTTTTTACGAATATCCTCCCCTGTTTGATCCATTAATTCTGTTGGAAAAGGACCACTTCCTACCCTGGTGCAATAAGCCTTGAAAATTCCAATTGTATCTCCTATTTTATTTGGTGCAATTCCAAGGCCGGTACATGCACCCGCGCTAATGGTGTTTGATGAGGTAACAAAAGGATAAGAACCAAAATCAATATCCAGCAATGAACCTTGTGCTCCTTCTGCAAGAACCGATTTATTGTTATTAAGTGCTTCATTAATAAAATACTCACTATCAATATGGGTAAGTGATTTTAATAGTTCAATACCCGCGAACCAATCTGGTTCAAATTCCTGAAGATTGTATGAAAAGTTATAAAAATCAAGTATTTGGGAATGTTTAGAAACAAGGAAATCATACTTGTCTTTGAAATCAGAGGTAGTGATATCACCAACACGCAGGCCATTGCGTCCTGTTTTATCCATGTACGTAGGTCCTATACCCTTTAAAGTTGAACCTATTTTCCCTTTTCCTTTAGAAGCTTCAGAAGCAGCGTCCAGGAGCCTGTGGGTAGGTAAAATAAGGTGAGCCTTTCTTGAAATAAGTAGGCTTTTTTTAATGTCAACTCCCATTTTTACCAAAGCATCAATTTCTTTTTTGAAAATAACCGGATCAATCACAACCCCGTTTCCAACCACATTAAGGCAGTTTTTATGAAATATCCCTGAAGGAATGGTATGAAGCACATGTTTTATACCATTGAATTCAAGTGTATGCCCTGCATTTGGGCCTCCCTGAAAACGAGCGATTATGTCATATTTTGGTGTAAGTACATCTACAATTTTTCCTTTGCCTTCATCGCCCCACTGGAGCCCTAATAATACGTCTGCTTTCATTTTTATTCTTTTAATTTTATTGGAATGCTTAATTGTTCGTTGGTTTTTCTTTTGTGCTTTTAAAATACGCATCGGATTCATCTAAATCCTTGAGCACTGTAAAAACGGAATTTAATTTGGTGATCAAAAACAATTCGTTTACCTTTTTTGACAGGCAACAAACTACCGCTTCCCCACCAGCTGTTCTAAAGCGGGTAAGAATATTAATCAACACATTAAGCCCGGAACTATTTAGATACTTCAAATCCTGAAGTGTTAATATTATCCTATTTGATTCTTGCAATCTTATTTCTAATTCTTCAAGAAGTGCCTGAGCCTGGAATTTCTCAATGAGTTCTCCTTGTAATGAAACAATAATAATATTGTCTTTTACTTCCATTTGATAACTGAATTCCATGGTTATTTAATATTAGGGTTATTCTGCTTTTCCACAGCTTTTGTTTTTGAATTACCCTTAGTATCTCCATTTGAACATGTATTGCAAATGCCAAACATGTTAAGAGAATGGTAATGAATTGTAAATTCAAAAAAGTTGCCTGTTGAGGTTTTAATGTTTTGGATCCTTGGATCACAAAACTCTACAACTTTTCCACATTGAGTACAAATAAGATGATCATGCTGTTTAAATTCATAAGCACGTTCGAATTGCGCCTGGTTTTTTCCAAATTGGTGCTTACGCACTAAATTGCTGTCAAGTAATAATTCTATAGTATTGTATAATGTAGCGCGGCTTACCCTGTATTTCTTGTTTTTCATCATAATATAGAGCGACTCTACATCAAAATGTCCTTCATTGGAGTAAATTTCATTGAGTATGGCAAAACGTTCAGGTGTTTTCCTGTGGCCTTTATCTTCAAGATAAGCGCAAAAAATAGTCTTTACTTTATCATTAACAAGTATGCCTGACATTTTAATGAAAATGGGTGAATATCAATAGGGGTGTAAAATTAATCAAATTGGCTGAAATCATACTAAAATACCTTATTTATTTATAATCAATACGATCAACATTTGTTACACCATACACTTTTTTGAGTTTCGCGGTTAGATTTTTTAAATGATTGGTATCATGAACGTAAACCATAATGATTCCTTCAAATACTCCGTCATGGCTTTCAAAACCAATTGATCGCATGTTCACATTGAGCTCCTCTGAAATAATTTGTGTAATTCTGTTTACAATTCCCACATTATCAATACCCGATATTTTTATCCCTGCTAAAAAGGCAATTAATTCCTGGCTTGTCCATCTGGCTTTAACAATCCTATAGCCATAATTAGACATTAATTCAATAGCATTCGGACAATTAATCCTGTGAATTTTTATTCCTTCATTAATGGTTACAAAACCAAAAACATCATCACCTGGAATAGGGGAACAGCAGGGGGAAAGCTTGTATTCAATTTTGTCCAGGTTCTCACCAATTACAAGCATGTTTGCATCTAGTCCCCTTACCGAACTTATCATCTTTTCAAAATTCTTTTTATCGCTTTTTGCCGGCTGAATCTTTACCTCGAGTTTTCCATTTATCAAATTAAGCTCTTTTAGCTTTTTAAGTTCAATATTTCCAACAGCAATACGGTAAAAAAGATCATGTAAAGTAGTTATTTTATAAAAGGATAATATTTGTTTAAGGTTTTCCGGAGAGGCAGGAATTTTAAAACCATGCAGCTTTTTCTCCAAAAATATTTTTCCCTCTTTGGCTATTTTCTTTTTTTCTGATTTTAACGCATCTTTAATTTTTGCTTTTGCCTTGGCGGTAATTACATATTTCAGCCAATCTTCTTTAGGCTCCTGTTTTTTTGAAGTAATTACTTCCACCTGATCTCCACTTTTTAGCATATAGCTTAAAGGAACAAGTTTTTGATTTACTTTTGCCCCAATGCATTTTAAGCCTACATCCGTATGTATATCAAAAGCAAAATCCAAAGCTGTTGCATTCTGAGGCAGGGTTTTTAATTCACCCTTTGGTGTAAACACATAAATTTCTTCAGCAAATAAATTGAGTTTGAAATCATCCATGAAATCAAGGGCGTTGCCATCAGGTTTTTCTAATAAATCCCTGATTTTATTTATCCACTCATCCAGGTTGCTTTCATTTCCTGATTCCTTGTATTTCCAATGCGCTGCATAACCTTTTTCGGCTATTTCATCCATTCTTTTCGTCCTTATCTGAACCTCCACCCATTTTCCGGTTGGACTCATTACAGTAGTATGAAGTGATTCATAACCATTGGCCTTAGGAGTAGAAATCCAGTCTCTGAGCCTCTCAGGGCTAGGGGTATAATAATCCGTAACGATGCTATATACCTTCCAGCAATCCGATTTTTCATTTTCAGGGTTTGTATCAATAATAATTCGGATTGCAAAAAGATCATATACCTCCTCAAAAGGAATCCCTTTATTTTTCATTTTATTCCAAATGGAAAATAAAGACTTAGGGCGCCCCTTTATTTCATAGGTTAAATGCTGTTCATTCAAAGATCTTTTAATTGGATTTACAAAACTATTGATAAACCGTGTTCTTACAGCTTGCGTCTTTTTTAGCTTATGGGTTATAGATTCATAAATTTCCGGCTCTGTGTATTTCAAACCAAGATCTTCCAATTCTGTTTTTATATTATACAAGCCCAGTCTATGCGCAAGAGGAGCGTAAAGGTAAAGGGTTTCAGAAGCTATTTTAAGTTGTTTTTGCACTGGCATGTAATCCAGAGTTCGCATATTATCCAGTCTGTCCGCAAGCTTGATAAGAATTACCCTTACATCATCGGAAAGGGTAAGTAACATTTTTCTGAAATTCTCAGCCTGAAGGGAAGAAGAATGATCAAAAACGCCTGAAATCTTTGTTAATCCATCTATAATTGTTGTGACTTTTTTTCCAAAATTATATTCAATATAATCTAGAGAAATGTCTGTATCTTCCACTACATCATGCAAAAGAGCACATATTACGGCAGTGGCACCAAGGCCTATTTCGCTTACTGCTATTTGAGCAACAGATATAGGGTGATAAATATAAGGTTCGCCTGATTTTCTGCGCGTGTCCTTGTGGGCTTCCAAAGCAATATCAAAGGCCTTACGAATATTGGCTTTATCCTGCTTGTCTGTAATTTTCGCGCAACTCCTCAAAAGGCTTCGGTATCGCCTTAGAATTTCTCTTTTTTCAATTTCAATATCAATTACAGCCATTGCATTAAGGGAATAATATTTTTTTTAATTAATGAAAATGCCTAATATATACTAACGTGTAGGAAGAATTTTTGTTTTTACTTCCCCAAATCCTATCCTTAACCTATCTTTTTGTGCATAACCACGCATTATTACTGTATCCATATCAAGAATAAATCTTCTTTCAGTTCCATCAGCCATAGGAATTGCTTTAGTGCCTTTCCAGCTTAATTCAAGCATAGAACCATAAGAGTCGGAACTTGGTCCACTAATAGTGCCCGAGGCCATTAGATCTCCAATACGGATATTGCAGCCATTTACTGTATGATGGGCCAGTTGTTGATTCATATTCCAATACATATATTTGAAATTTGAACGGCAAACTGTGTGCGAAGTACTCTTTTCAGGTTGAATTAGCACTTCTAAATGTATATCGATATTTTTTTCTCCCTGATATTGAAGATAAGGCAGCACCTCTGGTTTTTGTTCAGGGCCTTTTATTCTAAAGGGTTCAAGTGCTTCCATTGTTACAACCCAGGGAGAGCATGAAGAGGCGAAATTCTTGGCCAAAAAAGGCCCAAGTGGAACATACTCCCATTTTTGTATATCTCTTGCCGACCAATCATTAAACAGAACCATTCCGAAAATGTGTTTTTCCGCATCGTCAGTACTTACTGTGTCACCCATCTCAGTTTGTTTTCCAATAATAAATGCCATTTCCAGTTCAAAATCCAAAAGTTTTGTAGGACCAAAAACAGGATTTTCAGCATCATCTGCTTTAGTCTGGCCTTTTGGCCTGTGTATATCAATTCCTGAAACTACAATGGATGAAGATCTGCCATGGTATCCTACAGGAATGTGTTTCCAATTTGGCAAAAGTGCATTTTCAGGATCACGAAACATGGTGCCTACATTTGTTGCGTGTTCAATACTTGAATAAAAATCTGTATAATCACCAATTTCAACCGGAAGTAACATTTGAACTTCAGAGACTTTATGAAATATTTTTTCCCTGTGTTCACTATTCTCACGCAATTCTGGATTTTCTTCTCTCAATAGTTCTGAAATTCTTGTTCTTATTGCATTTGTAAGAGGTTTTCCTAATCCTATGAAATCGTTTAGGCTATTATTGGCAAATATTGACTGGTCTATTTTAAATGCTTCAAAATAACCCAGCCTGCTTAGCAAGGCAAGGTCAATTACAAACTCCCCAATAATGCTTGCCAGGTGTGGTGCGGTTTGCGAGGTCTTAAATATTCCAAAGGGTAAGTTTTGGATGGGGAAATCAGAATCCTTTTCTACATTAATCCAGGAAACTAAATTCGGGTTGCTTAAATCATTCATTCTTATAATTTTGGCTAAAATACACTTTTTGAAGGGAAAATAGCAATAAAACCAGCCTTAAAAAAGGTTTTTTTATAAGTGATTTTCAGGGCGGAACCAACAAGTCCTGTAAGGTTTTAATTTTTTTAAAAAATTAAAACCTTACCGATTTTTAAATCGGTAAGGTTTTGTGGTAATTTAAAAATTCCTTTTCTTTAAACAGCAGGCTCTGTTTTACTATCCATTGCGAACAAGGGAAAATCCTTCATCATACTATTTACTCTTGTCTTAACTCCAGAAATAATTTTTTCATTTTCCGGATTTACCAATACCTGGTCAATTAATTCAACAATTTCAGGAATGTCATTTTCAATTAATCCCCGCGTTGTTATAGCTGCTGTCCCTACTCGTATCCCAGAAGTAACAAAAGGTGATTTATCATCAAAAGGAACCATGTTTTTATTTACGGTAATATCTGCTTTTACCAGGGTGTTTTCTGCAAGTTTACCACTAATGTTTTTTGATCGAAGATCAATTAGCATACAATGATTTTCGGTTCCATCAGAAATCACATGGTATCCTTTTTTAACAAAACATTCTGCCATTAATTTTGCGTTTTTCATTACTTGAACCGCATAATTTTTAAAAGGATCAGTTAAAGCTTCTCCAAAAGCAACCGCTTTGGCTGCAATAATATGTTCAAGTGGTCCACCCTGAGTTCCTGGGAAAACAGCAGCATCAAGTATTGCAGACATCATTTTAATTTCGCCTTTTGGAGTTTTCAATCCCCAGGGATTTTCAAAATCCTTACCCATCATTATCATTCCTCCTCTTGGTCCCCTTAAGGTTTTGTGCGTGGTAGTAGTCAAAATATGGCAATGAGGAACAGGATCATTCATTAAGCCTTTTGCAATTAATCCTGCAGGATGGGCAATATCAGCCATTAACAATGCTCCAACCTTATCGGCTATGTTTCTTAATCGTTTATAATCCCAATCTCTTGAATAGGAAGATGCACCACAAATCAACAATTTTGGTTTTTCTTTTATTGCTATTTGTTCTACATTATCATAATTGATTCTTCCTGTTTCTTTCTCCACTCCATAAAATGTAGCGCGGTATAATTTTCCTGAAAAACTTACGGGTGAACCATGAGTTAAATGTCCGCCATGGGAAAGATCAAAGCCAAGTATGGTATCACCCGGATTTAAAACCCCTAGCATTACTGCTGCATTGGCTTGTGAGCCAGAGTGAGGCTGAACATTGGCCCATTGTAGATTAAAAAGTTCTTTTGCTCTCTCTATGGCTGCTGTTTCTACTTGGTCAACCACTTCACATCCACCATAGTATCTTTTAAAAGGATAACCCTCCGCATATTTATTTGTAAGCACCGATCCTGCCGCTTCAAGTACTTGTTTACTCACATAATTCTCTGAGGCAATCAACTCTATCCCAAAAGTCTGTCTATGACGTTCTTTTTCAATCAAATCAAAAATTAAGGTATCTCTTTTCATGTTTTTCTATTGTATGTATTCTTAAATTCTCCACTTTATTTCCTGATTTTCAAAATTAGTAATTCTATAAAGACATTTCAAAAAATATTCTCTTTAAATAAAAATCTTTAGGGAAACTCCGTGGTCCTTTGTTCTTTCTCTGTGTAACTCCGTGAAATAATTACCATCACGCACTATAGCAGAATCCTAAAAGCAGAGAAAAAAGTAAAAAAAAATCGTATTTTTAATAAGGAGTTTAATTTATACATCAATGTTTAATAAAAGAGCACCTTATTATTTATTTATGCCTGTAATTTTTGTAATACTGGCATTTTTTTACTTTAATATTCAAGAGCAAGAAAGAGTTAGCGTAATTGAAGTAGCTTTTATAACAGTTAAAGGCTCTTCCAATGTAAATAAATGGGAAATGATTTCCAATCAAGCTTCCGGTTCAGCCAATATGGTTTTCCAAAATGAAAAAATCCGAAAAATAAATCTTCTTGAAGTGATTTTGCCCTCAGAAAGCTTTAAAAGTGGAAATAGAGAAATGGATGCCAATGCTTATGAAGCTCTGAATTATACTGAATATCCTTACATCACTTTTAGATTAAGTGAAGTATTAAGTTTAACACATCAAGCAGATTCCACCTTACTAAGTGTTTCAGGAATTTTGAATGTTGCCGGCCAAAGCAGGACTATACAATTTGATGCAATTGGCAGGACAAAAAAATCAAGACTGTTTTTTCAAGGGAGCACTTCCTTTAATATGACCGATTTTAATATTACACCACCAATAGCCATGAATGGCACTTACGTAACTGATGATCAAGTAACTGTGACTTTTGATGTTACATATAAGGTATTAACAGAGCCTATATGATAATGAAATGAAAGGTGAAATTCCTTCTCTTTTGAGGAGACCCGGTCATTCCGAACGCAATGAGAAATCCTCTAATTAGAGTTCCTGCCAAACCAAATCCAGCAGTTTTTAAATCTGAACTTTTTTATCCAGCATAAATGCAGGAATTAAAAGCATTAGCAAAAAAGGAGATTGAACAAAACCCATAAAAGTGCGTGCAAACTGATATCCTTGTTTTAAATCATTAAACGCCCATCCATAAATATAAAAACAACCTGCTATAACATAAATAAAAACAAAAGCAGCAACTGTCCAGATTAAAAATTTTTTCTGTCTGAAAATAATCCATATTCCCAATAAATAAACCAATAAATACAACAAACTAAACAGGACAGTTAATACCCATTTAAAGTAATAAAGTTGTGCATAACTAAAGTTATTGAATGAGCTAAGAGAGGCAGGAAGCTCAAAATCCCCTCTTTGGTAATACAATTCATACAACCAAAAATTAATATTAGTAAACAGAAAATCCCTGAATAGCCCAAGCCCCAGCAATAAGCCCAAAATTAATAAAGAATATATTATTACCTTTTTTTTCATAAAATTCCCAACCTCTCTGTGGTCCCTGTGCTTTCTCTGTGCAACTCTGTGAAACAATAACTGTCCTGTGTCCCTGCATTTTTAATTACACAGAGTACCACAGAGAAGGCACAGAGTTACACTGAGTTTCCCAAAACATTAATTCAATTCCCAAACCTCTCTGTGGCCCTCTGTGCCTTCTCCTAACTTTAATTCAATTTCTGAACCTCTCTGTGGTCCTCTGTGCCTTCTCCGTGCAACTCTGTGAAAAAACACTGTCCTTGCTTTTTGCTCTGACTCTGCATTTTAAATTACACAGAGTACCACAGAGGAGGCACAGAGTTTCCCAAAACTTTAATTCAATTCCCAAACCTCTCTGTGGTCCTCTGTGACTTCTCTGTGCAACTCTGTGTAACAATACTGTCATTACTTTTTGCTGTGTCACTTAAAGTTTATATCTTTTGATACCGTTTTTTAAAAGAGTTACATTAAAATTTATTAGTAAACCTATTCTTTTATTGGAAAATTTCAAATAAGTTAAAATTTGAGCTTCATGAACGGGATTTAAAACATCAACAGTTTTTAATTCAATCAGAACTTTGTTCTCAACTAAAATATCCACTCTATAACCACAATCTAATTTTATTTCTTTATAAATAACAGGAACAGCTTTTTGTCTTTCAAAACTTAATCCTGCTTTTTGCAATTCGAATACTAAACATTCCTCATAAGCAGATTCCAATAAACCAGGCCCCAGAAATTTATGTACTTCAATCGCACAACCAATAATTTTTTCAGTAATTGAATTAATTTCCATAAAAATATAAATTATACCAAGCCTCTCTGTGGTCCTCTGTGCCTACTCCGTGCAACTCTGTGAAACAAAAACTGTCCTTGCTTTTAACTGTGTCCCTGCAATTAAAAATTACACAGAGACCACAGAGGAGTCACAAGGTTACACTGAGTTTCTCCGAACTTTAATTTCAATTCCCAAACCTCTCTGTGGTCCTCTGTGCCTTCTCCGTGCAACTCTGTGAAACAATAACGTGTCTTTGCTTTTTGCTGTGTCCCTGCAATTTAAATTACACAGAGACCACAGAGGAGTCACAGAGTTTCACTAAACTTTTCCGGCTAAGCGTACCCAACCCAGCCACAACAAAAACACCCAACCATAAACTAAAAAAGTAAAGGTATAAGTATGATTAAAATCAAGTGAATCCGGAAAGTAAAGCTGAGTTACAGCCAAACCTGTAATCCTTAAAATATTAATAAGATGTATCGAAAGCAACCCCAAAGGAATAAACCATAATTTACTTTTAACCGGACCAGGGAAAGCAATTATAAATCCTGTAAAAAGAGCAAAAAGCGTTAAACCATTACAAGCATCTCCAACCCAAAGACCGTGAGCCCCATCAATACCCATGCTTCGGATTGCAGCAGAGTAGGGGTAATCAATTAACTGGTATCCCAACAATTTTAAAATCCCTGAACTTGCATAAATAAGGTTATCTATAACCAATAGATCCAATTTTCCTGCAGGATGAATCCATAAATCATATAATAGGTACCATACAATATAAAGACCAATAGCTTTAAAGAAAAAAAGAGAAACAGGATTTTTGATTACGGATTTATGCATGATAAAAAAAACCGGGAAAATTCCCGGTTAAATTGTTTTTTTCTTATCGTGTATTTTTTTTATTCCGAGTGCAACAGCTGCTGCCATAAGAAAGCCTAAACCTCCATCAATAGGAATGCAGGCTGAAGGGGGCCAGCAAGGTTGCGTGCCACCACCTGGAGGGCCAGGTTGGCCAAAACCAATTTGTATAAATAATGGGAATACTATAAAAAGAAGTGTAAGGAACAGTACTGTGTTAAGCTTTTTAGTTGTCATTGTTCTTTTTTGTAATTGATTTTAAAGTGCAAATTTAAAAATTTATTTTTCTTGCAATTTTTAAATCCTTTGTTTCAACTGAAATAATATAAACACCTTCAATTAAATTTGAATTTAACTGAACACTGTTTTTGTGTGCATTCTTAATTACCTGTGTGAACAACTGTTGCCCAAGCAGGCTATAAACGGTAATTGTTGCATCAGATTGTGTATTTAAATCAAAATTTACGTTAAGCACATTTTGGCTTGAAAAAACATTTACCTGTTCATTGTTCTTGCGCACTTCATCAGTAGTAAGAGTTACCTCGCTACCATGTCCTTTTGATACTAAGTGTAAAACCAGATTTTTTTCTGAACTTGGGTCAGTTATATTAAAAGAATAAGTCAGGTCTTTGGAAATATCCAATTTAACCTCATTATTAAGGTCCTTTAAATAGACATTATAATTGTTGGCGATGGCATTAATGTTTTCAAAACCAATTGTATACCTTGCCGCTGATCCGGCTTTAACTACTACAGGTATGAAGTATTCTTCCTGTGCCTCTGGTAGTGTATTAAAAGCAAGCAATACATTATCTGATCTTGTGGCTATAAAAGAAGCTGAATTATCAGGAACAGCCAATTTCAAAATATCATTTTCGTCATATTTTAATGAAGCTTTTGGATTAAACCGTACAACAATTTCATCAGAATAAATGTCCATGTTATTTGAAAGATTCAGTTTAAATGCATTTGCATCAGTTAAAGCAGTTCTTACAAAAGTTTTGTTGATAACAGATTTTGAATTTTCAGGAATCGAAAGTGTTGGAGTGGCAAATGCCTGAACATTGAATCCTTGCGAAGAAGCAATCAGATTTGTAACACCATTGGTACTTGTTCCGGCAACTCCATCGTATACACCGAAACTTCCCGTTGCAGGGTTCCATATCTGTATTCTGTTGTAAAGGTTAGTTCTGTTTAAAGAATTCCAATCAATTGTTGAAACAAAAGGATTTCCCACTAAATTCCATCCATCATGCGCATCAGGACCAACCGGGGCATGATCAGTGTAAGTTATATGAGAGATGTTTCTTGTTCCGGTATAAAGTGGACCGGTTACATCTATGTTTATTGGTGCTGTATTAGTTTGTCCCGTACCCATATAGGCCCACCATGCTTCGCCATGATTCAATGGATGAGATATATTTGCAGGAACCCGGAATCCGGCAGCATCATTAGGTGTACTTAATGCTTCCACATAATAATACATGGAAGGATTGCCACTAACTGTGCCAGAGAATATTCCTGGAAATCCTCTCATTTCAAAGTCGTCATTCCAGTCGGCTAGGGTTCTCCCTGATACTGTTGAGGTTAAAAACCTGTATCCCGTTAGTCCTGCAGCTACATAGCGCTGAACAATAAAATTACCAAGAATAGATGATGCTGCTGGTATAGCCCCGATCCTTGCATCTCCAGCAATATTAGAAACCAAGGTAAAGGAATTGTTGGCTGAGTTATCCAAGTTTCCTGCTAAAATTTCAAGTGATCCATAAAGTTCATAGGTTCCTGATGAAATGGCTAAGCCATTAGCGTTGTTGACCGTAATATTCCTTAGCCTGGTAAGCTGAGTTGCGGTAAAGCTTTGGCTTACTGTGCCGGTAAATACTATGGTTCCATTGGAAAAACCGATTAGCCCGTTATTTGCAATGTTCCTGTAAATAGATAAAACCCCGTTTGCACCAAAATTCAAAGTTCCATTGATAGTTAAATCCTCTGCTACTCCGTTAGGGTCAACGGTTACGGTGTGTCCCGGCATAATAATAACAGCATCTATTGTGGTTGGTATGCAAGTACAATTCCAGGTGTTTGGGTTTAACCAATTTCCATCCTGAACGCTAATAATTGGACCAGCTGTACCGATAGTGAAATAATTCCCATTGGAAAGAGGAACCCCTGTAAAAGTAGCTGTATTTGTATTAGCATCATATACAAAGCCTGTAGTATGAGCAATAGCATCGGTAAAATTACCATCATTGTCAATATAAACAGCCAAACTGCTGGAATTAAATGAAATTCCAGTAAGGTCAAAACTAACAGTTACTGTTCCTAAATTGCCAGTATGACCGGCTCTCCAGGTTCTGTTTAATCGTTCCCCCCCTATAAATCCAGTAGGGACATTGCTGGTATTTATGGTTAGTGCTGCATTGTCATGCCCCCACAATAAAAATTCGTTGTTGTTTAAATCGGAAGGAGTAGAGATTTGGACAATTCCTGTGCCTCGGGCGTTAGTATGATTGTCCGTAATACTTGTTTGTCCTATTCCTGCAACTTCAAATCCGTGACCTCCAGGGGTATCGAAAGCATATAAATCAGTTGGAATTAAACGATTGTATTTTGATGAAATATAATTCTCTACAATTAACCTTTGGGTAATATTAAGGTTTGTATTATAAACAATTATTTCTGAAATATCTCCGCGATAATAAAAGTTTAAATTTGTTGAAGATGAAGCTCCAATTCTCAGCCAATTATTGCCAATAGGGTTGCTGTTTACATTGGTTAGGTTGCCAAAGCTACTCCCATTTCTATAACCATTAAATTCAGTTGTGCCATTCCATACTGATGAAATAAATTGAAATCCAGCCTGATAGCCTAAATTAATAATGTTCGCCCCTGTTGAACTTCTATTAAAAGTCCGATAGGTTCCAGTAGATGAACTTATTTGTGCTCCCCATAACCTGTCAGAATAAGCCGTATTAGTGGAAGAAAAATTAGCTGAAATTAGATCTTGATTTTCACTAGTGGTACTTGTCCTTGCAACAATAAAATAACTGATCGTATTAGTATTTAAAGCAGCAATGGATCCAGTAGTGTAAAAATCGTTTCCATCAAAATTAAAAGCTGGTAAACCATTTATTTGATTTGTTAAAAATCTGGCTCTTCTTATACCGGTGGCTTGGCTGCCATTTCTGATGTTGCCTGAAAAGTCTAACAGAGAGGGTACCAAATCATTATTGTTCAAACTCATTTTTGAAGCATCAAACCATACAGCATTGCTTGAGCTATTTCCTACCCCACCAGGACCAGTTTGGGAATAAGAATATAAGCAGAGAAGCAAAAGAGCCGAAATTAAAAGTATAAATTTTTTCATGGGAATCATTTTAATTATTTTGTTGCTTATTTAGATTATACGTCTAGTCAAATAAATTGTTTCAGGAGTTATTAACAAGAACTACATGAATTTTACTTAATTTTCACCTATTAATATTAAAATTCAAGATTACAATAAATATAATTAGTCTTTGATAAGCCGTAAAAATACAATTAATATAATCAAAATTCGTTTAAAATTCTAAATTTGTGAATTATTATCACTTGAATGGCTATAGACAAAGGAAGTATTATTGATAGTAAAGACCTCAAACAGGTATGGAAGGTTTTTATCGAAAACTGGTATATTATGCTTTTGTTTGTTTTAATTTCAGCTAGCATAGCATATATTTATACCTATAAGCTCACAGATGTTTTCGCTGGACGTACACAAATTTTAATAAAATCATCTGAAACTTATGATTACCAAAATCAACTATACAAAGGTTTAGGTTATTATGGAGCATATGAAGATATTTCAAATCAGAAAAGAGTAATTACCTCCTACAATTTAATAGAACAAACAGTTGCAAAACTTAATCTAGATGTATCCTATTTCATTATTGGCCGACTTAAAACAACAGAAGTTTATGAATCAATGCCTTTTCGTATACACATAACTCTATTAAATAATCAACTCTTTGAAAAGCCCGTTCAATTTAAAATAATTGATGAAAATAAGTATCAGTTGATTTATGAAAAAGAAGACAAGGTGAATATAAAAAAAGTGTTATCTTTTGATGCTGATATTCACGAAACTGATTTTGTTATTCGGGTAGATAAAAGTCCTGGAATTACAAGTCAGACAATTGCCAATTTAAAAGAGATAGACTATTTTTTTAAAGTACATACAAAAAGCAGTCTTGTAAGGAAATATAAAAATGCATTGTCTGTGGAAAATGTGGAATATACAAGTGTTTTACAAATAACTTTGGAGGACGAAATACCAGCTAGGGCAGTTACTTTTTTGGATACTTTGTCAAAAGTTTATATAGATTATACCCTTCGATCAAAAATTGATGTAAATGAAAACACCTTAACTTATATTGACAGGCAATTGACAGAGGCTATAGATATGATGTCGGAAATTGAAGATGACCTGGAGAAATACAGGAGCAATAAATCTATTCTTAATTTGTCAAGAGAAGCAGAAGAGTATTTTGATAAATTGTTAACTTATGACTCTCAAAAGAGAAGCCTGGAGTTATTGCTTCAATCTATTGCATCACTAGAAGAATATATAATAAGTTCTAAAGATGCTAAGGAAACAAGATTATTACCTCCTGCTGTCTATATAAATGATGATGATGATTTTTTGAAAAAAAGTGTAAATGAATTATATACCATGCAAATTGGAATTAATTCCATGTATTTCAGCGCAAAGGAAGAAAATGCCGGTTTACAGCAAATGAAAGAAAGAGTTGAATTTTTAAGAAAAGACATTTTGGTTTATTTAACTAATTCTAAAAAAGCAATTAGATCTAAAATTGAGGATATTAAAGCTCAAATAAGGCAGTATGAAACAATTATAAAAAGTATTCCTAAAACTCAGCGGGACATGTTGAATATCAACAGGAAGCTGCAGGTAAATGAAAAAATGTACCTTTATTTGTTAGAGAAAAAGGCAAATACCGTGATAGCCAGAGCAGGTATTATACCGGAAACAAAAGTGATCGAATCTGCAATGTCCATTGGCCTTGTAAAGCCAAACAAATCAAAAATAATTTATACTGCTTCTCTTATTGGTTTAGTTTTTTCTTTTATATTAATTTTTGTTCGAATTGTGTTTTTTGAAAAAATTGAAAATTCAACCGGACTCAAGGAAATGACTTCCATTCCTGTTTTTGGGGAAATCATATATGCCAACGAAGCGGAGACAGAATATATAATAGTGGATAGTAATCCCAAGTCAGCAATTACAGAATCATTTAGAAGCGTAAGAACAAATTTAGAATACTTGCCAGTAGAAGGCCTTTGTAAAACTATATTGATTACGTCTCATAATCCAAATGAAGGAAAAACATTTTGTTCGATTAACCTTGCTGCTATTATTGCTAAGGCCGATAAAAAAGTATTGCTACTTGAACTTGATTTACATAAGCCAAAAGTATATGTGGGTCTTAAATTAAAATCCGAATTAGGTATAAGTTCTATACTTGCTGGAAAAGTGGATACCAAGGAATGCATAATGAAAACTTCAATAGAAAATTTAGATGTTATTTTATCAGGACCTATTCCTCCTAATGCTTCAGAATTAATTTTGAATAAGAGACTACTAGATTTGCTTGAATATGGTAAAAATCTTTATGATTATATCATTATTGATACACCTCCAATTGGTTTAATTACAGACGCCCTTGTTTTAATGAAATATGCAGATGCAACTCTGTTTGTTTTAAATACACAGTTTGCCAAAAAAGAATATGTAAAAAATGCGGAAGAAGTAGTAACAAATAATGGAGTTAGGAATTTTGGCTTTTTGTTAAATGGAGTAAAAATTAAAAAGTCCAAGTATTATTATAATTACAGCTACGGTTATAAATATGGATATGGAAAAGGTTATGGATATGGCTATGGAACAAACAAAAATAGCTGATACGGCCATAGAAGCAAACCATTGGACTTTGGTTATTAAACCTGTATCCGGATGGTTCAATTTAAATTTAAATGAATTATGGAATTATAGAGACCTTATATTTTTATTTGTAAAAAGGGATTTTATTTCACTGTACAAACAAACCATATTAGGTCCTTTGTGGTTCTTTATTCAACCCTTGTTAACCACAATTACTTTTACTGTTATTTTTGGAAATATAGCACAACTTTCAACAGATGGATTGCCTCCTGTGCTGTTTTACCTTGCGGGAATTACCTGTTGGACCTATTTTTCTGAATGTTTTAATAAAACCTCAAATGTTTTCAGTGCGAATGCAAGTATTTTTGGTAAGGTATACTTTCCTCGTTTGGTTTTGCCATTTTCTATAATTATTTCTAACCTTTTTAAGTTTGGTTTGCAGTTTTTGATTTTCCTTGTTTTTTATTTTTATTTTAAAATAAATGGCCATGCAATTAATATAGGCATTTCAGTTTTGTTTTTTCCCCTTCTAATTGTTATTATGGCTGGATTGGGTCTTGGTTTAGGAATTATTATTTCATCTATGACAACAAAATATAGAGATCTTCAGCACCTTATAGGCTTTGGAGTTCAATTGATGATGTATGCATCTCCCATTGTTTATCCCTTATCATCCGTTCCGGATAATTATAAATGGATTTTGTTGTTAAACCCTATGACTAGCATTATTGAAGCCTTTAAGTTTAGTTTTCTAGGGGTCGGTGTTTTTTCAGTTGCTGGGTTAATTTACAGCTTTTTGTTTATGTGTATTGCCTTAATAATTGGAATTGTAATTTTTAGTAAAGTAGAAAAATCTTTTATGGACACTGTTTAAAATGAAAACGGTAATTAAGGTAGAAAATGTAAGTAAACAGTACCGTTTAGGTAATATTGGCACCGGCACTTTAGCCCATGACTTTAGCCGTTGGTGGGCAAAAATTAAAGGAAAAGAGGATCCTTTTTTAAAAGTTGGACAAGCAAATGTCACTTCTGAAAAAGCAGATTCTGAATATGTTTGGGCCCTGGAGAATATTAATTTTACAGTTAAAAAAGGTGAAATTCTGGGTATTATCGGTAAGAATGGAGCAGGAAAATCTACCTTACTCAAAATTCTTTCCAGAGTTACTCATCCTACCATGGGGCAAATAAAAATAAAAGGCAGAATTGCCAGTTTGTTGGAAGTAGGAACAGGTTTTCATCCTGAATTGACCGGAAAAGAAAATATTTTTTTGAATGGAGCAATTCTTGGGATGTCTAAAATTGAAATCAAAAGAAAATTTGATGAAATTGTAGAATTTTCAGGTGTTGAAAGATATATAGATACTCCTGTAAAAAGGTATTCCAGTGGAATGCGGGTTAGACTTGCTTTTTCAGTTGCAGCTCACCTGGAGCCTGAAATATTGATTATTGATGAAGTTTTGGCAGTAGGAGATGCAGATTTTCAAAAAAAATGTCTTGGTAAAATGGATGAAGTTGCAAAACAGGGAAGAACTGTTCTGTTTGTAAGCCATCAGTTAGGAATGGTAAAAACATTATGTACGCGTGCCTTATTGCTACGTGAGGGGCGTCTTGTTTTTGAGGGTGATACAGAGGCAGTTATTGAGCAATATCTTTCAGATGCTTTTAACCAGGTTACAGATAAACCGGTTGTAGAATTTCCTTTGGAAAAAGAGCTTATTGCACAGGTGAAAAAAGCAAGAATTTTAAATTTAAATGCTGAACCTACATTAGTTTTTGATGTTTTTGATTCAGTAAGGCTAGAATTGGAATATATAATAAGACAAAATTTACAGAGTGTTTCCTGTATTATTGATGTGGAAAGAAACGGAGAATTGCTTTTCAGTTCCTTTGATACCGATAGAAACCCGGAATTGCTTTCAACAAGATTACCGGGAATCTATACGGCCACCGTTAATTTGCCTACTCCTTTAAAAGCTGGTGTATATACTATCAGTGTAAGGATTAGCAGAACGAATGTAGGCACCATCTTCGCATCAAAAAATATTTTTAAATTCACTATTGAAGAACGTTCTTTTGATGCAAGCTTAAAATCATATGCAAGTAAAAGAAATGGAAAAATAGTGGCAGATTTACCATGGGATGTAATTGAGTTTATTCCAAGTGAAGAATTTGTAAATTGAAAAAATGTTTATGGAAGACCAATATGTTATATTAACAGGCAGTAAAAATAATGCAGGTGATTTTTTGATAAAACACCGTGCAAAAAAATTATTCTCAGAACTAAGGTCCGATCGTAAAATTATTGATATTGATGCCTGGAAGCAATTTTCAGATGAAGAGTTAGAAATTGTAAACAATTCAAGGGCTCTAATTTTAATGGGAGGTCCTGCACTTCAGTTTGATATGAGGCCAAAGGTATATGAATTAACCCAATATCTAAATGATATAAAAGTTCCAATTATTTCTATGGGTATTGGTTGGAAATCAAGGGAAGGTGAATGGCGATCATCTCATACTTATAAACTGAATGAACCCACGCTTGAATTATTAAAAAGAATTGATAGTTCCGGATACTGCTCAGGCGTAAGAGATTACCACACCTTAAACATTTTGCTTAAAAATAAATTCAGCAACTTTTTAATGACAGGTTGCCCAGCCTTATATAATACCGATTTTATTCGTAAAGCATTTGATACCAATATCCCAATCATTAATATTTCCTATTCTTTAGGAGTGAGTTTTGTAGAAAGCGATTCCATGGAGACCTCCATGAAAGAGAACATTTTGGGTTTGTCTTCTTTTTTTAAAGAAAAAAACTTCCAGGTAGTATTTCATCATTCTTTGAAAAAAGAAGTGTATCAGAGTTCCCCGGAACATGATAAATTTTATAAAAAACATGTAGAATTTCAAGCTTGGTTAAATGATAATCAAATAAATTACAAAGATATTTCCGGTTCTGCTGAAGGGCTCATTGAGCATTATCAAAAATGTGACCTGCATATTGGTTATAGGGTACACGCCCATATTTTTATGTGCAGTGAATCACGGCTTTCTGTTTTATTGAATGAAGATGGTAGGGGTAAGGCTTTAAAATATGTTATTTCAGGCTTAATGTTTGATGCTTATGAACTTGTTAAAAATGAGTTAAAACTTCCAAACCTCAACAACAAATTATATTTAAAAGCAATTAATAAAATTTATTTAGCACTACTGCCTTCTGTGAAATATCAAATCGAAATGAAGGGTCATCCTTTTTTAACAGAAGATATCATTCAGAACCTTAGCTATGAGATCGAGAATGCTTTCCCGAGGATTTCTGCAACCAGGAAAAATATCGATTTAAATTATTTGCAAATGAAAAAGTTTATTTTGCAATTGCCCTAAGAGATGAATAGAAATAAAAATCTTGATTATTTAAGAGGTATTTCTGCCTTTGGAATAATGCTGTATCATTACTCTTCTTGGATGTTCGGAAAATACTCATCAGAAGATTTTTTTGGAAGGGTTGGTATTTATGGAGTTTCATTATTTTATATTTTAAGTGGATTAACTCTTTTTTGTGTTTATAATGATAAATTAACTCTAGAGAAATGGAACATTTTAGATTTTTTTAAAAAAAGGATTTTAAGAATATTTCCTCTATTGTGGTTAGCTACACTAATAAGTGTTTTTGTATATCATTTTAATCGTTTTGATAATTTAAATTTAGCATTGAACTTGAGCGGTTTGTTTGGGTTATTTAATTGGGATAAATATTATGCTGTTGGGGCATGGTCAATAGGGAATGAAATGGTCTTTTATATTTGTTTTCCCTTTTTGGTCTATTTTACCAAACACTCTAAAATAACTTTCCTTTTAATTTCTCTTTTTATTGCTATTTTATTTTTGTTTTTCACGTTTAATATATTAAATGCTGAAAGACCACTAAGTGAACAATGGAGAAACTATGTAAATCCTTTAAATCAATTATACCTTTTTTATGCAGGAATTTTGATCGGGAAATTTGTTAAAAATGTTTCATTTTCTACATTAACAATTAGATTAATTTTTGTTGTTGGATTATTGATTTTTATTTTTTTTCCCGTCACTGGAAATACTATAAATTTGATAACTGGAATCAACAGGATCGTTTTTTCAATTAGTTGTGTTTTGCTTTGCTTTTCTTTTTTTAAATTAAACATTACTTTACCGAGTTATTTGGAATTTTCTTTAACACAATTAGGCCATATAAGTTATTCTGTTTATTTGCTTCATCCTATCCTTTTCCACTTTTTGCATCCATACCTAAAATCTATTTTGCCATATTCAACTTTTTCACATTACATAATTTTTTCATTAATGATCTTAACAACTATAATCTCAAGCTACTTTGTTTATGAATATTTTGAAAAAACATTTATTAGATTTGGACATGGAAAAACACCAGTCTTACTTAAAAACTATAAAGGCTAAAAAAAGCTAGTTTTGCATCTTGCACTTTATGGGACTATGTATATACAAATACAATTATTAAAAAATGAAGTTTTATTAAATAGAATTCGAAACATAGATGATCTCAAATATATTAATTGTTATCCCAGCTAGAGGTGGTTCTAAAGGTATCCCCAGGAAGAATTTAAGATCTCTTGCTGGTTTGCCCTTAATATATTATTCAATAAATACTGCTTTAATCTCTAAATTTAATCCTGATGTTTTTGTAACAACCGATGATGAGGAAATTGCAACTATTTCCAAAAAAGCAGGAGCGAAAATAATTGAAAGAGAAAGGGAATTAGCTAATGATGCAACAACCCTTGATCCTGTGATTTTTGATGCTTTTGAAAAAGCCTCAAAAATCACAGGAAAAAAATATGATTTAATAATAACTATTCAACCAACCTCTCCCCTTTTAAGAACAGCCACTTTAGATGATGCGATAGAGAAGTTATTGGAAGATGACAAATTAGACACTATTATCTCAGCATGTGATGATACCCATCTTACCTGGTCGGAGGCCGATGGAAAGTTTATTCCAAATTATAAAAAAAGATTAAACAGACAATATTTAATTCCTGTTTTCAAAGAAACCGGGTCTTTTTTAATAACAAAAACCCGTTGTGTTTCTGCTGATAAAAGAATAGGAGAAAATGTTAGTTTACATTTGTTAAAAGGCCCGGAAGCAATTGATATAGATACTTATGAAGACTGGAATTTATGTGAATTTTATCTAAAGAGAAAAAAAATACTTTTTGTAGTAACGGGAAATAGCTTAGTTGGACTTGGCCATGCATACAATGCATTAAGTATTGCCAATGAAATATTAAACCATGAACTGTTTTTTTTAGTGGATAGCAATAGTAAATTGGCATTTGAAAAAATTCAGGAGCATAATTATTCTGTAATGATTCAGGCTGAACAAGAAATACAGAGGGATATTATTAAAATTAATCCCGATATTGTTATCAATGATATTTTGGACACTTCTGTTGAATACATGAAAGGACTAAAAAAACAGGGATATAAAGTAATTAATTTTGAGGATTTAGGTAAGGGAGCTCAAAAAGCAGATCTTGTAATTAATGCCATGTATCCTGAGAATGAAGTTGTGCCTAATCATTTTTTTGGTCATAAGTACTTTTGCCTTAAAAACGAGTTTCAGTTAGCAGTTCAAAAACAGATTAAAAACAAGGTTGAATTTATCCTGATTTCTTTTGGAGGGGTTGATCCTAATAATTATACTTATAAAGTATTAAAGGCAATTTATACCTATTGCAATTCACAAAACATTAAAATTAATGTAATTGCAGGTTTAGGCTATGCAAACTATGATACGCTCCTTGAATTTGAAAAAATTCAAATTTTTAGAAATATAAGTGATATGTCTTCACAAATTTTAAAATCTGATGTAGTATTTACCTCAGCAGGCAGAACGACTTTTGAAATAGCATCAATTGGTGTGCCTACAATTGTACTCTGTCAAAATCAAAGGGAGCAAACACACTTTTTCGCTACAACAGAATTTGGATTTTGTAATTTGGGAATAGGAACTCAGGTAGAGGCAAATCAAATATTAGAAGTTTTTGAGAATCTTGTAAATGACTTCGAAAAAAGAAAATACATAAGTAAATTGATGCTCGGGCAAAATTTAAAATTGGGAAAAGAAAGAGTTATTCAATTAATAAAAAATACCATTAATCAATGAAAATAGTAGACCTTTTCGAGACCTATAATCCTTCAGAAAAAAAAATTCATAAACCCTATATAATTGCCGAAGCGGGGGTAAATCATGAAGGCTCAATGGATTTGGCCAGAAGGCTAATTGACGAGGCAGCAGAAGGAGGGGCGCATGCAATTAAATTCCAAACATACAAGGCAGAAACCATTGCTTCTAAAAACAGTCCCTCTTATTGGGATCGGACCAAAGAACCTACTGCTTCTCAATTTGAGCTTTTTAAAAAGTATGATAAGTTTTGGAAAAGTGAATATGAACAATTGAAAAATCATTGTCAAAAAGCAGGAATTGAATTCATGTCTACTCCTTTTGATCAAGAATCGGCTAAGTTTCTCAATGAAATGATGGATGTTTTTAAAATTTCATCCTCTGATATTACCAACTTGCCTTTTATTGATTACCTAACTGATTTTGGTAAGCCAATTATACTATCCTCAGGGGCTTCTTACCTTTGGGAAGTTCAACAGGCAGTAGAAGTTATTGAACAAAAGGGAAACCCTTTATGTTTGATGCACTGTATTCTTAATTACCCGACTCGGGATGAGAATGCAAACCTTGGAATGATGCTGGATCAGAAACAGAAGTTTCCCAATGCTATTCCGGGTTATTCGGATCATACACTTCCTTGGAATATGGAAGTTTTAACAACCGCTACATTATTGGGGGCGGTAATTTTAGAAAAACACTTTACACATGATAAAACCTTGCCAGGTAATGATCATTACCATGCCATGGATAAAGAAGATCTGAAACATTTCAATAAAAGAATGGATTATACTTTTTCTATTTTAGGTTCATTCAAAAAGAACCCTTTGGCAAGTGAGGAGATTTCTCGCAAAAATGCCAGGAGAAGTCTTGTTGCAGCTCTTGATATTAAAGCAGGAACAGTAATTCAAGAGAAGCATCTGACCTGGAAAAGACCTGCAAATGGTATTAGTCCACAGTTTATAAAAGAAGTAATTGGTAAATCTACGGTTGTGGATATACTAACTGACGACATTCTTCAATTTAATATGTTTGATTTTAAATAGAAGATGGAACATTCAAAGGTCATAGCCATTTTAAATGAAATCGAGGAGAGGTTTCCTGTAAACAGCTGGAAGGCGAGTGAATTTCATGTATGGCCCCTTATCAGGATCGAAATTGCCATGAAGCTTTATTCCCTTTTTAAACCTTCGGCAAATCCTGAAAAGATCAATAATGTTGCACAGAAACCATTAGTTGGTCCCGGTTTTTTTAACAAGTTGAAAAGTATAAGTAATTGGGAAAATCGTAGTTTAAAACATAAGTTAGATGATTTTAAAATGCGCTTTCAATTAAAATCAAATGCCAAGGTCCTTTTTTTAAGTTTTGCAGCAAGTAGAGTTGAATTTAATGGATCTGCATTCAATAAACAGGTCGACCCAATAATAAATTACCTGAATAATTCAGAAATTAACTCTTTATTGCTTGAGCTAAAATACAATATTCAACAAAATATTGATCCAAGCAATAAAAACCAGTGCATTTGTATTGATCAGCATATGCGGTTTTATCTTTGGAATAACCGTTCAATTGACTTGGACGCTCTTTATCTTGATGGCTATGAAGAGTTTATGGATTTTTTGGAACAAAGGGTTGGGTTGAAATTTGATGATTTAAGGGGAGAAAATTTGAGAATAAAAATTAAGAATTTCATTCTCCTGATAGCATATTTTAAAGAAATTTTGTTGAGGAATAAAACCAAACTTTCATTTGTTACCTGCTATTATGCAATGCCATGCATGGCTTTAAGTGCAGCTTCAAAAACCCTTGGGATACCTTGTGTGGATATACAACATGGGTTACAGGTAAATCATGCAGCTTACACAAAATGGAGTAAAGTACCTGTGGATGGTTATAGTGCCCTTCCTTCCATGTTTTGGTGCTGGAGCCATATAGAGACAAAAATTATTATGGATTGGGCAAAGGGTACGAATGGAAAACATAAAGCAGTTATTGCAGGCAATACATGGAATGAAATTTGGCAGGATGAGGCTTTGAGTAAGGGAAGTTACATTGAAAGTTTGGAGAGGACTAATCCAACCGGCAAAAGCTTTAACATACTCTATACCATGCAGCCTTTAAATGATGCATTGCCGGATTTTTTTATGCAAGCAATAAAACGATCACCAGCAGATTGGAAATGGTGGATCAGGATTCACCCCAGGCAAATTAACGATATTGAAAAGATTAAAAAGTTGCTTGAACAGGGTTGTGGATTTGAAAAAGTTGAATTGAAAATGGCCTCTGAATTTCCTTTGCCCGTTTTGCTTCAGCACACTGATATACATATCACTCTTTTTTCAAGTGTGGTTATAGAAGCTGCAGATTTTGGAGTGCCTTCTATTATTATGCACAAGAATGGCCTTGAAATATTTAATTCTGAAATTGAATCTGGTTATGCTGTTTATGAACCAGGAGATTCAACAAAATTAATAGGGGTAATTGAGCATCTTAAATTAATGAAAATTTCCGGTCTTGGAAATAGAAAGACCTCCTCTTTTCGTCCATGCATGGATGAACTGATAAGGCAAATGGTATAAATTTATAATGATTTGCAATGAAACGATTATTTTCTTTATTGAATCCTAAGAAGAAAAAATTTAGCAATGAAAACTTATCTTCTGATTCCATGATTAGTGAAAAAGCGGAAATTGATTCCTGCAGTTTTTCAGGTAAGGTAAGAATAGGAGATTTTTGCAGGTTATTTAATGTGTCTTTAAGCGGAAATATATTAATCGGAAAGAATACCAGCATTTTTGGACCAAATACGGATATTTACAGTGTTCATAACAAGGTTGAAATTGGAAATTTCTGTTCCATTGCAAGAAATGTTAGCATACAGGAGTTTAACCATAACTATGAGCGTTGCTCCACCTACTTTATTTTCAAAAATGTTTTTAAAGAAAAAAATATTATTTCAGATACAGTTTCCAAAGGTGATATTAAGATTGGACATGATGTTTGGATTGGTACACAGAGTGTAATTCTTTCTGGTTCAATTATTGGAAATGGAGCTGTAATTGCTGCAAATAGTGTAATAACCGGTGATATTCCTCCATATTCAATTGTAGGAGGTACACCTGCGAGGGTATTGAAATATAGGTTTTCAGATGATATTATTCAGGCTCTTCAAAAGATTGAATGGTGGAATTGGGACCATGAAAAAATAAAAAGAAACAGAGATTTTTTTGAATCACCCATGAATATGAAAAAGATAATCAACGTTGTTTCTTAAATTAATGTAATTAAATGCAGGAAAAACAAGCAAATATTGCCGTAGTTGTCGTTGCTTATAATAGGGAAGTGGCATTAGAAAGAATTCTTAATTCATTAGCCATTGCTAATTATGATGGATTTGCCAATATTCCTTTAATAATAAGTATCGATAAAAGCGAAACAGATGCCATTGAAAAAATTGCAAAGTCATTCAATTGGTTGTTTGGGAAAAAAAAAATCATTGTTCACAATGAAAACTTAGGTTTAAAAAATCACATTATAAGTTGCGGCGATCTTACTTCCACTTATGAAAATGTAATAGTACTGGAAGACGATCTTTATGTTTCACCCTATTTCTACGATTATGCCTATCAGGCTCGGGAATTTTATAAAAATGATGAAAACGTAGCAGGAATTTCCCTTTATTCAATTGATTGTAATGATCATGCTGTTTTACCTTTTATTCCAATTGCTGACGGGTTTGATAATTTTTTTATGCAGGTTCCTTCATCTCTTGGGCAAATGTGGACAAAAAAACAATGGCATGAATTTAAAAAGTTTTATGATTCTGATAATGTTACAATCACCCATGAAGATATTATTCCGGATAAGGTTATTGCATGGGGGGAAAGCTCCTGGAAAAAATATTTTTATAAGTATTTAGTGAACTTCAATAAATTTTTTGTTTATCCCAGGGTTTCATTTACTACCAATTTCGGTGATCCAGGCACGCATTTTATCCTCGAAACTAAAAGGTTCCAGGTAAACATTTGTATGAATACCAGAACCTATAATTTCAGCAGATTAAGTGAGGCATTAGCCCAGTATGATTGTTTTCATGAGTTAATGCCTGAAATAATAAAGAAAATGAATCCACAATTAGGTGAATATGATTTTACCTGTGATTTGTATGGCGAGAAAAACTTAGGCAAAATAAATAATGAATTTATTATTTCTATCAGGGATTGCAATTCTCCTTTAAAATCGTTTTCTTGCGGTATGATTCCTCAAGAATTAAATATTGCCCTTGCTATTGATGGAGATTATTTTTCATTGGGTAAAACAATACATTTCAATAAACAATTTGATCAAATTCATCCCAAAAGGTTAAAATTAACAACTTTCAGTAAAATAAGTACTTTTATCATCAGGCATAAAGCGTACAATGATGCAGAAAAAAATTTTAAAAATTCAATATCCTATAAAGTTTCCCGCCTGATTTTATTTCCATTATTAATTCTCAAAAAACTGAAGATAGTTTTAATGAGCAAATAGGTTAGAAAATTATGAATATTAAAATAAATTTAATTTTTTGTTTTTTGTTATTTTTCCTTAATAACTCTTTTGCTCAAAAATGGCAATGGGTAGAAAAGATAGGATTAAGTGGTTCCGGAAACAATCATGCTTATGATCTTGTTCTTGATTCAGAATCAAATATTTTTGTTGTGGGCAGAGTAAAAAATTCAGCAACTTTTGGTTCAGGCTCAAATGCTGTAAGCCCTGCTTTTTATGGCGACCGAGATATTTTTGTTGCTAAATATGATAAAAATGGAAATTTAAAATGGGCAAATAGGTCTGGCAGTGCAAGTGCTGAATGGGCAAATGGAATTGCAGTTGATAAAAAAGGGAATTGTTATGCCACAGGGGTTTTTCGTTCTAATTGTGCATTCGGTTCCACTGTTGTAAATGCAATTGGCAATTCCGATGCTTTTGTAATAAAATACGATTCTCTTGGAAATATTGTTTGGTTAAAGCAAGCAGGCGGCTCTTCAGCAGGTGTAACCGCTGAAAGTGTCGCAGTTGATTCATTGGGAAATGTATACATTACAGGAAAGTTTTCTTATACTGTTTCATTTGATACAATAGTACTGACAAGTAATTCCAATTCGGCTGATATTTTTCTTGCTAAATATGATTCATTAGGAAATTGCCTATGGGTTCAACAATATGGAGGATCGGGAGACGATACCGGAAATGCAATAAAAATAGATTTAAATGGTAATGTAATTTTTACCGGACATTTTTCAGGAACAGCGACTTTTGATATTACTGCATTATCAAGTTTTGGAGGGTGGGATATTTTTCTATCGAAAATTAATTCTGACGGAGTTTTACAATGGGTAAAAAATATCGGTGGTTCAGGAACAGATGAAGGTTATGAATTAGAATGCGATTTATTCAATAATTATTACCTCACAGGATATGTAGGCTCAAGAATGCATTTTTCAAAGCATAATTCTTCTGGAATACAAATATGGAATAAATCATTCACTGGAACCGGAACAAGTCGTGGTTTAGGAATCTCCATTGATAAGTCAGGAAGCAGTTTTATTACTGGGTACTTTAATGGTCCCACTGCTTTTGACACAAATATTTCATACTCACCAATGGGAACTCAGGATATTTTTGTTGCAAAATATGATAGTTCATCTTCATTGGTTTGGTTCAAACACGTTCAAAATACAATTATTGCAGGCATTATTCCAACTGGAGCAGCCATTTCAGTTGACACTTTGGGATTTGCCTATGTGACAGGGGATTTTTTATCAACTGCTTCTTTTGATACTATTTCAAGGACTGCTTCTGGTACTAGTTCTGATGTTTTTATAGGTAAAATTTCTCCATATTTTAAAGCTGAGGTTTCAGTAAATTCTCAGACTTTTTGTGCTGGTGCTAACATATCTTTTTCAGGGCCCCAACCTAAAGCCTATTCCTCGGAATTTTCCTGGCAATGGAGTTTCCCAGGTGGCGTACCTAATTCTTCGAATGTTTCTAACCCTATCGTTCAATATAACTCAATTGGCAATTATGATGTAACATTAATTGCCTATAACGGTTTTGAATATGATACACTCTCTTTAGCAAATTTTATTACAATTTCTTCTGCACCTGTTGTTTCATTGGGCAATGATACCTCATTATGCCAGGGAGCATCCATTGAGTTGACCACCGACCCTGTTTTTCAAGAATACCTTTGGTCAGATGGGTCAACTTCCTCCTCTTTAACCGTAACCTCACAGGGTGAATATTATGTTGTTGTTGACGGTTCAGGATGTGCAGGTTCCGATACTGTTAATATTACTATTGATGTTTGTTTGGATATTGCTGAATTGGGAACAAAAGAAACAATTTCTGTCTTCCCTAATCCGTTTACTAATCATGTAAGTTTTGTTGTTAACCTAACTTTAGAATCAAATCCTGAGTTGTCTATTTACGACATGTATGGTAAGTTACATCTAAAATCTACGATTAAGAATACCATTGAAAATGTTAACACAGATTTTTTACCTACAGGAATTTACTTTTATCGAATTTCAGTATCCGAATCAGAAGGATATTCGGGCAAAATTATAAAAAGATAGTAAATACAATTCAATACTCAATAATGTCCACACCTTTTCCTAAAGCAGATATTACTGTGTTAATGCCTGTATATAACGCTGCGGATTATTTGGTAGATGCTATTGACAGCATTTTAAATCAAACCTTCATAAATTTTGAATTTATAATTATTAATGATGGATCTGAGGATGCTTCAGAAGAAATTATTTTATCCTATAATGATGAGAGAATTAAATACAGCAAAAATCAAAAAAATAAAGGTATAGTTGCTACTTTAAACAAAGGAATAGATTTGGCAATTGGCAAATATATTGTCCGAATGGATGCTGATGATATTGCCATTTCTGATCGTATACAGGTGCAAAAAGAATTAATGGATGCTTTTCCCCGTGTTGGTGTTTCAAGTGGTTACATAAAATTGTTTGGCAATGACAATAGTATTTGGAAAGTTCCTTTGTCCAATGATGAAATAAAAGCCACCTTGTTATTCGATAGTCCCATTTGCCATCCTGCTTCAATAATTAGAACATCTGTTCTAAGAGAACATTGTTTACATTATAAAACGACATTCCCTCATATGGAAGACATTGATTTATGGTATAGAATGAAAGATTTAACGGAATTTGCTAACATTGATAAAATTCTGCTTTATTACAGGTATGAAAATCAAAATATCACATTAAAAAACAAAGCCACTAAAATTGAAAGAACAAATCAAAGAAATAGATTAGTACTGAATGATTTGGGTATGAATCCCAGTCAAAAAGAACTAGATTTACATTTTGGTTTCAAAAGCAATTCACTTGAGGTAAATAATGAAAATGTAATTTTGTACAAAAAATGGTTAAAAAATTTAAAAAGTGTCAATAAAGAAAAAAAAGTGTATCCTGTAATCGGGTTAGAAAATGTTATAGCAAGAAAGTGGGAACAAGTGTTTTTTAAACTTCCTCCCTATGGTATTTGGGTGATATGGACATATTTTAAAAATTCAGACAAAATTTATTTAAAACATTTAAATTATCTTTTAAAATATACTTTTAATATAATAGTGACAAACAAAAGCAACCTGAAATAATTATTTTTCAGGTGTTTTTAAATAGAAAAAATGATTTCAGTAAGATTAGCAAAAAATTATGCATATCCGGATATTCTTAGGCAAACTCCCGGTAATGCAGGTGTTTGGAAAGATATTGAATTTACTTTTGAACCCCTTAATGAATGCGATTATCTAATTGTATTTAATTTACCATTACAGGATATTGTTGTAAAGGTTAAGGAAAATGGAACTTGGCTTTTTGTGCAGGAACCCCCCTATTTAAGAAATAATTACCTGAAAAATTACTTTCCATTATTTGATATTGTGTACAGCCATTTTGAATCAAAAAACAATATTAAAAATACAACTACATTACCTTGGCATATTAATAAAACCTTTGATGAACTCGTTGCATTAAAAAAAGATGATTTAGTTGCAAAGAATAATAGCGTGAGTTGGATTACAAGTTCCAGTAATGTTAATCCCGGACATGAACCCAGGTTGAATTTTTTAAAATTTTTGAAAGAACACGAAAATGAACTTGATTTAACACTTTTAGGTAGAGGATTTCAAGAAATAGAGGATAAATTTGATGGCATTTATCCTTCAAAATATTCCATTGCCATTGAAAACTATACTGATTATGATTATTTTACTGAAAAAATTGCAGATGTTTTTCTTTCCTGGTCAATGCCAATTTATTACGGCTGTAAAAATATCGTCAAATATTTTCCGCCAGATTCAATGATTCTCATAGATATCCGCAAACCAGAGGAGGCATTAACTATTATTAAGAAAGCAATTGCTCAGGATAAATGGAAAAAAAATTTAAATGAAATTGAAAAAGCAAGAAATTTAATTCTTTATGAATACCAATTTTTTCCATTTGTATACAATAAAATAAAAAAAGACCTGCTTTTTAATACTAAACCTAAAATAAAAATTAAGAAAGTTTCTAAGAATCCTTGGAAACAATTTAAAATTTTAAATTTTTTAAAATGTTTCAAATCATGAGTCCTATACAATCTTTTAATTTCTTAATGAAATTAAATTTGATTGATAGTTTTTTTATAAAGATTTTTCGTAAAAGTGTTGGTTCCATTAATATGTATAAAAATTCTTCATGTTCTTTTCATAAAGAAGGAAAAATTATAGTTAAAAACGGAACCTTTCACTTTAATAGATCCTGGGTAAAAAAAGATCCTTTCCCGTCTTTACTTGCAGTAAGAAAAGATGCAACAATAATAGTAAATAACACTTTTTCTATCTTTTCGGGTTCCAAAGTATATGTTAATGAAAATGCGACATTAATTTTGGGTTCAGGTTATATCAATAGCAACCTTAACCTGAGTTGTTTTGAAAAAATTGAAATAGGGGAAAACGTAGCTATCTCTGAAAACGTTTGTATTAGAGACTCAGACAATCATGAAATTTCAACTCCTTTATATAAAAAAACCCAAGCAATTAAAATTGGAAATCATGTATGGATCGGAATGAATGTAACCATTTTAAAAGGTGTTACAATTGGGGATGGTGCTGTTATTGCTGCAGGGGCTGTAGTAACAAGGAGCATTTCTGCCAATTGCCTTGCTGCTGGTGTGCCTGCAAAGGTTATAAAGGAAAATGTATTATGGAAATAGAAATTATTTTTTAATATGACAAACAGAATTAAATTCAAAAGGAAAATTTCTACAGTAAAAATTTATATTACCGCATAAATTTATCAATGACAAACTCTGCTCTTTACATTGTTTCTGCTTCCTACCCATTTGGAAAGGGAGAAGAATTCGTACAAAAAGAATTGGTGGAGCTTAGCAAATATTTTGATAAAATTTATTTATTTCCCCTTACTTGCCTAGGGAAGCAGCGCTGGTTACCAGATAATGTAGAATTAAATTTATCCTTGGCAAACACATCACGGCTAATAGAGAAAAAACAGTTTCTGCTTGATTTTTTTCTGCTTGCAAAAATCCTTTTACTGGAGTTAATGAATTCAGGTAAAAAGAGTTTTATACTCTCCAACATTCGTGAATTGTTTAATTCTATACTTCAAACACATAATTTGGCTAAAGTGTTTAGTACTCAAATTAAGGAAAAAAAGAATATTTATTTTTATTCTACATGGATGAACGATGGAGCATTAATGTTAGCTATTCTTAAAGAGAAGGGACTAATTCCTCATTTTGTTTTTCGCCTTCATGGATATGATTTATTTGATGATAGAAGAAAAGGAAATTATATGCCTTTTAGGTACTTCAATTTTAAAAATGCAAGTAAAATTTTCATATTATCCAAAGCAGGATTAGAATACATAATGGCTAAAAATATTTTTCCGCAAAAATTAATATTAAGTTATTTTGGCACCTACGATCATGGAATAAATGCATACAACAAAAATGAAATATTTACTATTGTTTCTTGTTCTAATGTTATTAGGTTAAAAAGGATTGACAAAATTATTCAAACATTATCTCATGTAGATTTTCCTCTGCACTGGATACATTTTGGGGACGGAGAGTTAATGCATGAAATAAAAAATCTTGCATTAACTTTACCTTCGCATGTCGCCTTCGAATTCAAAGGGCATACCAGCAATGAGGAAGTTTTGGAATTTTACCAAAAAAACTCCGTTAACTTGTTTATGCACCTAAGTGATACAGAGGGATTTGGTGTTGCAATTGTTGAGGCGCAAAGTTTTGGAATTCCTGCATTGGCTGTTAAAACAGGTGGAGTACCGGAAATTGTTAATGAAACAACAGGAATTTTAATTTTATTGGATAAAAAGCCTGAACAAATTGCTGATCTTGTATATGAATTTAAGACAAGCGCTATGAATTCAAAAGAGTATCAAAAGTTAGTCAAACAACATTGGCAGTTAAATTTTGAAGCGGTAAAGAATTATGGATATTTTTATGAAAAAATTGTTGAAAACTAGATTTTTAATAGAAATAACAAGCAATAAGTCATAAAGGTCCCAAAAAAATAGTTTATAAAACAAATACTAGTTCAGTAATTTCTATGCGCGTTTTGTTATTGACTTTGTATTATCCACCATTAAATAATATTGCTTCTTTAAGATTACAAGCATTTGAGGAGTTTCTTGTAAAAGAGGGTATTCAGGTAGATGTGATAACCCGACATTATAATCAGGAACAATTAAATAATACTAGTTTATTAATTGCAAACGAATCTGCTGAATCCTTTAAGCAATCTTATTTGAAGAAAGACAATATCATCTACACTAACTTTGATAAAGTAAGTTTTCCGTTAAAAATTTCACAAATCCTGCCTCCATTTATCAAAGGAATATTCAATTATTTAATGAAGGATGTGTATCATTACGGTTGGCTTAAGTATGTAAACGAAGCTTTTGAAAAAGAGTTGAAATCAAATAAGTATGATTTCATTATTGCATCTTATGGTCCTCCCATAAGTTTAGTGGCAGCAAAAAAAATGTCGGAAAAATATAATATTCCCTGGATAGCTGATTTTAGGGATATTTTTATTGATGAAAGAGATAAATCTTATCATTTATTTTGTAAAAAAATAGTGCAGAACCAGCTTTTGAAGAATGCTTCAGGTTTTCTTTTTTCAAGTAAAGGAATGGAAGATTATTTTTTTAAGCACGCCCGTCCTCCTTTGAAAGAAAAACCTTTTAGTTTGGTTTATAATGGAGTTAATTCTACGCATGTTGCAATGATTGCAAGTAAAGATAATGCAATTGTAAAACAGTTCCAGGCATTAAAACAAAGCTACAATAAAGTATTGTTACATACAGGAAGCCTTTATATTGGACAAGATGTTGATTTTTTTATAAAGGCTTTAAATAAATTCAATGAGGATAATAAGGAACAAATTGCACTTGTTTTTATTGGATTAGCTGACAAAAGCTACGTAAAAACACATGATAATGAAAAGATTTTTATTTTGGATAAAGTACAACATTCCACTTCATTGTATTTACAAAAATTAGCTGACGCCTTAGTATTACCAGTATGGAATGGGCGATATACTGGTTTATCTGGAAAAACTTTTGAATATTTGCACTCTGGGAATACTGTTCTTTGTGGGCCTAATCCACAAGAAGATTTGCTCTTTTTTGTTCTACAAAGTAGCAATGCAGAAGTTTTGAAAGATTATGCATCATTCAAATTGGCAATGGAGAATTTAAAAGATCAGACTACTATTAAAAGGGTTGAATTAAACATTTTACAGCGATCTTACTGGGTCCACAAGCTTGCAAATTTTCTTAAAGAATTGAAATTAAAATCATCTGATTCTGGTAGAGAAAAACTAAAAATAGGATGAAAAACAATATGGAAAAAGCACAAAGCAATATTGTTGGAAAAGGTTTAATTGCAAACGCTTTTTTTCATTTAAACAATAAGGGAGTAATCATTTTCGCTTCAGGTGTTTCAAATTCTAAATCAGTAATCGAGGAGGAGTATGTAAAAGAAAAAGAATTGCTTTTACATACAATTAAACAAAATCCAGCCTTTACAATGCTTGTTTATTTTAGTACCTACAGCATTAATGATCCTGAGGCGGCAAAAACCAGGTATGTTAGGCATAAACTTGAGATGGAAGAATTGATTAAACAAAAATTAAGTAAGTATCTGATTATTCGCACTGGAAATGTCGTTGGAAAAACAACAAATCCATATACGATAATGAATTTTGTTTATTCTAAAATCGTTGAAAAACAAACATTTGAACTTTGGTCAGGTGCAATTCGGAATGTTTTAGATATTGAACATCTTTTTCAAATGGTTAAATATTTATTGGAAAAGGGAATTGTAAATAAGACTTTATATCTTGTTAATCCAATAGATTACAAAATGACAGAGATTGTGCATGTTTTTGAAAAAGTGTTAAAATTGCAAGCTCAATTGGTTAATGTTAACAAGGGGTGTCACTTTAATTATGAAAGAAATTTATCTAATGAACTCTTTGAAATTTTAAATATATCCTCAGAAAATTATTTAACAAAATTGATAGAAAAGTATTATTTATGGAAGTAAAAAGGATACTTGTAGCAGTTGAAAGTCCCGATTTTAATTTACTTAATACATATTCAGCCGTATCAAGTGTTATTTATTCATTTTCTGATTTACTACGTAAAAATGGATTTGAGATTTGGGTAAATGATATGAAATTAGAAGATTGGGAGGCTCTGGGTGGATCTGAAAACACGGTTTTATTACCAGTAAAGAGCTACTACCGCTTTTTTCCGAAAAGAATACGAGAGTTGATAAAAGATATTTTTAAATTTAAACAACTCCATAAGTTAGAGACTTCTATAGGTATTATTTCTAAGCCGGATGTTATTATTTCTTGGATTTCCCCTTGTTCATCATTTAGCGTTGATTTGTCAAAAAAATGGCAAGTTCCTTTGATTTCTATTTTTGACCACCCTTATAATGAGGAATATAAATTTTTATTTGGATTTTATCCTTTTTTTAAAAACAGGATAAACAAACATGAAAAAAGAGTTTTAAATAATTCCCAGTCAGTTATTATATATTCAAAAGTAGTGAGAGATTATATTCAGAATAAATATAACACCAAGACGAAATTTTATTATAAGGCCTTTGCCGATTTTAAACGAATGAGTTTCAGTGATTTCCAAAGAGATATGTCTGTGATCAACTTGGGTTATATTGGTTCATTTTTTAATTGGCATAGAATAGATGATTTAATTGAAGCTTTCCTTTTGTTGGATCAGGAAGAAGATTATAATTGCAATCTTTATTTAATTGGGGATGGGCCTGAATATGACCGTTTAATAAATTCTGTAAAGCATGATAGAATTATTTTTACGGGTAGGAAAGATGGGGCAGAATTAGAAAATCTTCTGAAACGAATTCATATTGGGATTATTCCAAATGCATTATGGTTTCAAGGTCCGGTGAAATTATTTCAATATTCTGCTGCACAGATGCCAGTAATTTGCCGCAGGACTCCCACAATTGAGGAACTGACCAAACAAACTGAAGGATTTCTTTTTTTTGAGAACATTGAAACATTGGTAAAACAATTTAAGGTATTGCTAAATAATAAAAATAAAATTCAGGAACTTGGAATGATAAATCAGCAATTTGCAAGAGAAAATTTTTCAGAAAAAGAGTATTATTCTTTTTTTAATAAAATTTTTCAGGAAATTTAAAATAGTGAATTAAAACTCTCTCAAGGAGATATTTTATCTTGATGTTATATGTTTGTAATATTAATGATTACATTGTTTTAATGCAGCAATATAGAAAAGGGTTCTATGTGTAAGTAAATTCATGAAAAAGAAAATGATAATTAAATGATAAAAGTACTCATATTTGGCAGTTCTGGTTTTGTTGGTGCTGCACTTGTAAAATACATGAGTGAACTTGGTTACTCTGTTTCAGGTTGTGATATTATTAATAATGATGAAAAAGAATACCTGAATGCTTTTTATTTTGCACAAGACAACCAAGAAAGTTTGAATGAAATATTTTTATCAAATTACGATGTATGTATTAACTGTGCCGGTTCAGCTTCAGTTGCCTATTCCTTTGAAAACCCTTTTAAAGACTATGAATTAAATACCCGGATTGTATTTAGGATACTCTCATCTATAAAAAAAGAAAGCCCTGAATGCAGGTTTATTAATTTGTCCAGTGCGGCTGTTTATGGAAATCCTGCCTCCCTTCCCATAAAAGAAGAGGATCCGGTAAATCCTGTTTCTATATACGGAAATCATAAATTCATGAGTGAAATGATTTGCAGGCAATTTTACGATTACTTCAAAATTCAAACCTGTTCATTACGAATATTTTCAGCTTACGGGCCAGGTTTACAAAAGCAATTGTTTTGGGATATGTATCAAAAAACAATTAAAAGCAAAAGCATAAATTTATTTGGAACAGGCAATGAAACACGTGATTTTATTTATATAAAAGACCTTGTAAAAGCAATTGAATTAATAGTAAGTGAGAAAAAATTTAAATACAGAGAAATTAATATTGCCAATGGAACTGAGGTTTCAATAAGACAAGCAGCGGAAATATTTTATTCCTTATATGATCCTTCAATAAAATTCGAATTCTCCGGAGAAGAAAAACCCGGAGATCCAAAGAATTGGAAAGCAAATATTGCTGTTTTAAAATCCTTTGATTATAAAACTGAATACGGTATTGAAGAGGGGATAGCCGAATATGTGGAATGGCTTAAAAAATTATAAATGTTAAAAATTGTTTTTACAACTGATGGTATTTTCCCTTATTCTGTTGGAGGGATACAGCGTCATTCAAGATTGCTTATAGAAGAACTTGCAAAAAGAGATGATATTCATCTGTCTGTTGTACATCCTCACAAAAATGTAAACGTATTTCCTTCTTATAACAACATAAAGGAAATAACAGTGGATGATATTGATACTTCAAAATTATATATTTCAGAATGTTTTAATTATTCCCAAAGGGTTTATGAGGCAATTAAAGATATTGATTGTGATGTTGTTTATGCTCAAGGAATCAGTATTTGGTATAAAATAAATAATTGTAAAAATAAGCTTATTGTCAATCCCCATGGACTGGAAGCTTACCAGGCTATTTCGTTAAAGGATAAGTTAATTGGTTTTCCATTTCGCTTAATTCAAAATTATATTTTCAGTAAAGCAAGGTATATAGCCTCAGAAGGAGGGCTTTTAACAAAAATATTAATAGAAAGAAACCCTTCAGATAAAATTGTTTTTTTACCTAATGCAGTTAATCTCCCCCAAATGGAAGCTGAGCATATTTGGAACAAAGAAAAAATAAACCTGTTGTTCCTGGCACGCTTTGCATCCAATAAAGGAATAAACATTTTAATAAAAGCAATAGAAGAACTAAACTGGGAGGGTTTTGAAAACAAACTTACTTTCAACTTGGCAGGTAAAGGCCCTTTATTCGAATATTACAGCACAAACTATAAGTTCAGCAATGTGAATTACCTTGGTTTTGTTGCTGATGACAAGCTGGAAAGTTTGTATCAAGATAATGATTTGTTTGTTCTGCCAACACTTTTTGAAGGAATGCCAACGGTTGTTTTAGAGGCCATGAGCCATAAAATGCCTGTTGTGGTTTCAGATGTGGGGGCTACTGCTGAACTGGTGGATGATACAAACGGATACCTGATTAAAAAAAATAATGTAGGGGCCTTGAAAAAGGCCATTTTAAGTTTTTATCATTTACCTGCAGGTGAAAAAGAAATTCTTTCTCAAAAATCTTATCAGAAAGTGAAAAGCGGTTTTACATGGGAACAGGTGGCCAAGAAACATGTGGAGTTGTTTGAGAAAATGATAAGTAAGTCCTTCTGAATGTGTAACCGTCATTTTGAGTTCCGATTTTTTTTATCGGGCAGCAATCTGTTGAAAAGGGGTTGGGAGCTGTTTTCAAACTCCGATAATAATTGAATAAGATTGCTTTTCGAAATAAATTCTGGGACAGTCTGTTCCTGTTGAGCATGAGAGGGCTTCTACTAGAGAAGAAATTTGTTTTTATGAATAAAATACCCTGTTGTCCGGGGAAAAGGATAGAGATTCCTCATTTCTCTTCATTCCATTGGAATGACAAGGGATTCAGTTAACTCAATGAGAGGGAGGGGAAGTTGCGGCCTTGCCGTAACTTAACCCCTCCCTCTCACAAAAGACTTAAAAAGCCTGTTATTTCGAACGTAGGGAGGAATCTTATTATATTTTACTGGACAACAATGAATAAAACACTCAATCACCATAGAAAATTATAAATGAAATTTATAATTTTCTATGGTGATTGAGGCCTCCAATACAGATTATCAAATAAATAATCGCTATCTTTGCATAGAAAATTATAAATATATATTATAATTTTCTATGCAAATGATATTACGTACAGCAGGAAAAGAAATAAAAATTTTACTAAAACAATTTCCGGTAATTGTTTTGTTGGGTCCACGCCAAGTTGGGAAAACAACGCTTGTTGCAGAACTTGTTCCCGAAATCGAAAAAGATGCGGTCTGGTTTGATTTGGAAAAACCATCTGACTATGATAAAATGAATAATGCAGAATTGGTTTTAGGGAACTTAAGGGATAAATGTGTGATTATAGATGAAATTCAATTGCGTCCTGAATTATTTTCATTGCTTCGTCCCCTTGTGGATGCTAAAAGAGAGCCTTGCAGGTTTATTATTCTTGGTTCAGCCAAGCCTTCTATAGTAAAGGGAGTGTCTGAATCACATGCCGGCAGGGCAGCATATCATCAGTTAATGCCTTTCTCCCTGCCCGAGGTTCAAAAGAAAATATCCATGGAAAAGCATCACTTTGTTGGTGGTTTTCCTGATTCTGCTTTGGCAGGTTCTGATAATGCATCAAAAAAATGGTTGGATAATTTTATTCGTTCCTATACCGAAATAGATCTTCAGAAGCTTGGAATTGGAGCTTCCCCTGTTATGTCCAGGCGGTTATGGGAGATGCTGGCCTGGCAAAACGGTAATCTGGTTAATTATTCAGCCTTGGGAAACTCCTTGGGCATTTCATATAATACCGTTAAAGGTTATGTTGATTATTTTGAAGGTGCTTTTCTTATTTCCCGCCTTCTTCCTTTTCATAATAACATTAAAAAGCGACTGGTCAAGTCTCCAAAAATATATATTAACGATACTGGTATATTACATCGTTTGCTTAGAATTCAGGACTTTTATCAATTGCAGGGCTCACCCATGATGGGTGCATCCTGGGAAGCATATGTTCTGGCTCAGGTACGTGCATCATTGCCTTCCGATATTGATTTGTACTTTTATCGTACACATGCTGGTGCGGAGGTTGATCTTGTATTCACCAAAGGATTAAAACCTATAGCCACTGCAGAAATCAAATATTCTCTTTCTCCTGAAATCACCAAAGGGATGTTATCGGTTATCGATGATCTCAAAACATCTGATAACTTTGTGATTATTCCTTCACAGGATGATGATTACCCGATTAAAAAAAATATTGTCGGCTGCGGATTGAGTATCTTTTTAGAAAAATACCTGCCTGAATTATGATTCCGATAGTTATCGGATAGCTCCCGAATTATCGGGAAACCCTTAAGAATATAACATGGCGTCCGCCTCAGATGGAAATTAAAAAACAAAAAAACACATTTGATAAAATCCTTATCCTGGCCGGTACCCGGCCAATTTTATAAAAGCTACCCAGTTTAAAATAGTGGAGGAAAGGTTTGCTGACATTACAGTTGGAATAGTTTACACCACATAGCAATATCCATAAAAATGGAAGAAGTTTTTTTTGAGCAGTTTAATTTTAAGTCCGGATATTTTTTAAATACCACCTCCCGGAACAGTAAATTCACAAATGGATTTCAAATCACATTAAAATGAAAAATATATATAGATAATCGGTAAATTTCCGTTTATCACATAAAATATTTACATTTGCACATGGAATTATTCAGGGAGTTGTCCAAATATACCTCTTATCCTATTGCGCATCAGGTGCTGGTGTCTTTGCTTAAAGGCTATAAAAGGCCAAATGATAAAATTCAAGACTTACTGTCTAAAAAGATATTGATTCCAATTAAAAGAGGACTTTATATCACCGGCCCTGTATTAGAAGGCCAGTCCCCGGAACCTATATTAATAGCCAATATTTTGTCGGGGCCAAGTTATGTGTCAATGACTTATGCACTTTCACACTACGGATGGATACCTGAAAAAGTATATGAGGTTTCCTCAGTGACCATCAAAGTTTCTAAAATTTTTAAAAATGAACTGGGTATTTTCACTTATACAAAGCTACCGCTTCCCTATTATAGCTTTGGCATAACCCAATTGAAAATCAGGGATGATCAATATGCTTTAATGGCAAGTGCGGAAAAAGCATTATGTGATACAGTTATTAATACCAAAGGGGTGAATTTGAGAAGCAAAAATGAGGCATCCCGTTTTTTGTTTGAGGATTTACGAATAGACAAGGGCATGTTAAAGGATGCAAATACAGCCGCCATTAAAAGCTGGCTGCCATATGCACCAAAGGGTAGTAGCTTAAATTTTTTACTTAAAGTAATTGAAGAATTATGATTAAAGAGTGGATAGAGAGTTATCAACCTAAAAATAAAACGCAAGCACAGCAGGCACTTCGGGAAATAATGCAGGAAATAGCCTTAGCAGGATTATACAGAGCTGGTTTTTTTGAAAAAGCAGCTTTTTATGGTGGCACAGCACTGAGAATATTTTATGGATTGCCAAGATATTCGGAAGATTTAGATTTTTCATTGTTAAAAAGCAATCCTGATTTTTCATTTGATAATTATGTAGATGCTATGTTAATGGAATTTGAAGCCCTTGGAATGAAAGTATCGATGAAGAGTAAAGAGAAGAGTGCTGCCAGCTCCATAGAATCGGCCTTTCTAAAGTCAGAAACCTTATGGAAAGAATTAATTCTTACCCAAATGCCTATTATCAAAGGGGAAGAGCAAATAATCAGACTTAAAATAAAATTAGAAATAGACACACATCCACCATTGGGATTTAATACAGAAGAAAAATTATTGTTAAAACCATTCTCCTGTTATGTTAAATGTTTTACGCTTCCTGATTTATTTGCCGGAAAAATGCATGCTTTGCTCTATAGAAAATGGAAAAACCGGGTAAAAGGAAGAGATTGGTATGATTTGGAATGGTATATCAGGCATGCAATACCCTTGAATTCTTCCCATTTTATGATCAGAGCTGTTCAAAGTGGTGATTGGAAGGCTGCTGAACTCATAAGCAATGAAAAAGTAATACAATTATTATCCAATAAAATAAAGCAAGTTTCATTCAGCCAAATAAAGGAGGATATCATCCGGTTTATTCCTGACCCAAAAGTGCTGGATATTTGGTCGGAAAATTATTTTCTTGACTTAATAAAACATTTAAAGGTGGAATAAAACGATCTCATAAAAAGGGTGGCCTTGGTATTTATTTCAGTCCCATCTTATAAAGGCTTGTAAATTAGCAACATTTTATAGCTTTTGAAAAAAAAGACCTTGTTAATCTTCCTATCTATAAAGGAAAAATGAATTTACCTGGAAAAATAGTATCCAAGGGTAGAACTCTTCCTGAAAATAATAAGCGATTCAAAGCAGTTAATAGCTGGTTTTTAAAATATATATTTTAGTTTTGCGTCTGAATATGGTCAAGTATTAAGTAATATATTGTATCAGATTTAAATATATACTCGATTAGTGCCAATTTTACTGAATTCAATTAATAACCTATACTGTGGAAAACATAAATTTTAATTCTTTTATCAGTGATAATTTTGCAGGATTCTCCCCTAGGGACCTTCCCAATTTTATTTTCAGTTTTATTGTTAGCGCCTTGCTGGCTTTTATCCTGAGTAAAGTATATATCAAATACGGCAATGCCCTGTCAAACAGAAAGGCATTTGCAAGGAATTTTGTTGTTCTAGCCATTGCCACAATGTTTATTATATCTGTGGTAAAATCATCTCTTGCCTTATCTCTTGGTTTGGTTGGAGCCCTTTCTATAGTTAGATTCCGCTCTGCTATTAAGGAACCAGAGGAGTTAACTTACTTGTTTTTAACAATTGCAATTGGACTTGGTTGTGGAGCAGGTTTAACCCTGTTAACAACAATTGCATTTATTGGATTTGTGTTTTTTATCTGGTTAAACAGCCGAACTCAAAAAGCCCTTGAAAGTAAGAATCTTTACCTTACCCTTTCAGCAAGCCAACCTGATCTTTTTGATTTGAAACAAGTTGTAGAGGTTTTAAAAAAATATTGTACAGCCGTAAAGCTAAAGCGGACCGATGAAACCCAAAACGAAATGGAAGCCTCATTTATGGTTGAAGTGGAAGATTTTAATCAGTTGCAACTTGCCAAAGAAGGAATTAAGAGTTTGAACAAATCTATAGCAATTACTTTCATGGATAACAGCAGAGATTTTTAATTGTTTTGATAAACCCATTCCAAAATAGAACAAATTCTTTTGAAGAATTTCGCTATGAAAGGAAATTCCTTGTTTCCCAATTCCATAAAACTCAGGTAGAACAGCATTTGAAAATGCATCCATCAGGTTTTAAAAAATTATTTCAGGAAAGAATAGTAAATAACATTTATTTCGATACCCCAGGTTTAATGCATTATTACGATAATGTTGAGGGTGAAAAACACAGGCTGAAAGTTAGAATCAGGTGGTATGGTGATACTTTTGGCCCTATCTCAAAACCTGTTCTTGAATATAAAATTAAAAAAGGTCTTTTAGGGAAAAAGGCTTCGTTTAAATTAAATCCCTTTACCCTGGATAAAAATTTCAATAAAACGGTTATTGCAAAGGCCATTGAGAATACTCAAATTCCCAATGCCCTAAAAGATGAATTATTGTCTTTGCAGCCTACACTTCTGAACAGGTATAACCGTAAATATTTTTTGTCTGACGATAAAAAAATAAGGGTAACTATCGACAGCAACCTTACTTTTTACCGAATAAGTTATTTTCACAATACTTTTTTAAATAAATCAAACGATCGTGAAACCCTTGTTTTAGAGATGAAATATGATCCTGAAATGGATAATTTAGCAAGAAATATATCAACTTTTTTCCCGTTTCCTTTAACTAAAAGTTCAAAATACTTGCAAGGTTTAGAACGAATTTCCCTTTAAAGTATAATTTTTATGAATTTCAATAAAGTATGAAACCTGTTTTACAGTCAGAAAAAAAACTCCCTGTTTCTGTTAAATCAGGCTTTATTTTGTCCTTTCTTGCATTAATTTTAACAGCAATTATAGGTATTGAAATTGCAGGGGATAAAAAAAAAAACAACCTGCCATTTATTTATTCAAAAAGTGTTATTCCACCTGTTTTTTTAGATTCCGGTGGGTTTTATGACAAAGAATTTCACCTTGTATTAAAACCTGGTTCATCCAATTCAAAGGTATATTATACAACTGATGGAACTGTACCAGGTAGAAAAGCACAAATTTATTCCTCTCCTATCCCTATTAAAATCAGTGCAGACAATGCCAATGGGATTTCAGAAATTCCAACTTCTCCTCGATGGAAACCTCCTTTGAATAAAGTTTTTAAAGGAACAATTGTTAGGGCAATTTCAGTTACCGAAAATGGAAGTGTAAGTAAGGAAGTAGTAAATACTTATTTTGTGCATTCAAAGGGAAGAGATAGATATTCCTTGCCAGTTGTATCTCTGGTAATTGATCAGGATGATTTTTTTGGATATAATAAAGGAATTTACGTTATGGGTAAAGGTTATGAGGACAAGGACAATTATGCAAAAAAAAATATAAAATTAAATGCAAACTGGTGGGATTACCCCGCCAACTATAAACGAAAGGGTGAAAATTGGGAGCGTCCTATCCATATTACATTCTTCGAAAGGGAGAGCAATAAAGGATTTTCATCAAATTCAGGTGTAAGAATAAATGGAAGTGCTACCAGGGCTTACAGTCAAAAATCTTTAAGGATTTATTTTAATGAAAAATATGGACAGGAATCATTAAACTATAAACTGTTTCCTGAAAACCCAATTGAAGATTTTAACCAGCTTATATTGCGAAATTCAGGAAATGATTGGGATAGAACAATGTTTCGTGATGCTCTAATGCATTCACTTTTAAAAAACACCAATCTGGATCTTCAGGATTACCTGCCTTCAATTGTTTTTTTGAATGGAGAATTTTGGGGCATCCATAATATCAGAGAGCGTTTTAGCAAGGATTATTTTTGTAATAAGTATAATTTTGCCAAGGAATTCGTACAAATAATTGATCTGAAAGATGGAGTACAAATCAGGGAATCGGGATTTGGTGAATTAATAAGCTTTGTTAAGAATAATGATTTATCAGTAAAAGAGAATTATGAGCATTTAAATACATTAATGGATTTAGAAAATTTTACGGATTATCTTATTGCCAATATTTATTTTGCTAATACAGATTGGCCTAATAACAATGCAAGATGTTGGAAAAAATTAACCTTAACACCTCAACCAGATGCGCCTTTGGGTCAGGATGGAAGATGGAGATGGATATTTTTTGATACCGATTATGGTTTTGGATTTACTGGGAATCCCAATGCATACACTGTGAATATGTTGAATAAACTTTCTCCTGATAACAACCTGGGATTGATGTTTAATGCTTTAATAAAAAATCAAGGATTTAAGGAAAAATTTATTAATCGATTCAATTATCATTTAGAAAATACTTTTATTCCTGATAAGGTTTTAGAAAAAATAAATCAGATGGAAGCAGTTTTGAAACCTGAGATGCAAGAACATATTCAAAGGTGGAGAAAACCAACATCGATGAAACAGTGGATACAAAATGTTCAGGTATTGAAAGAGTTTGCAATTAACCGACCCAATTTCCAAAAAGAGCAGCTTGAGGATTTTTTAAAAGAGAATAACAAAAAGTAAAAAAGCAACAAGTAATAAAAGAAAACAGTGATTCTGGCCCTAAAAGACAATTTCCAGTTTATTATCATTCTGCTATCTTGGCTGATAGTTGGAATATATGGAGGGCCTGTTGCCTATGTGTATATTCCACTTACAGTTTTGCTATTAAAAATGAAGGGACTGTACGAAGAAATGTTCCTTGGTTTTTGGTTTTTGCTTATTTTGTCTGATAGTCTTGAACCTTCAATGAAGTTTGCCCAAAACACAAAAAATATTTATATTGTTTTACTAGCAGGGTTGTTTTTCTTAAATCAAAAAGATTTTAGGCCTATAAACCACTTATTTCAAAAGTTTTCACCCTTTTTTTTAATTGCTGTTATTGCCCTGGCATATAGTGAAACCTTCCTTATTAGTTTGCAAAAAACTATTTCCTACTTTTTAATTTTCATGATTGCTCCCAATTATATGATTAAAATATACCACGATAATGGAAATAGTTTTTTAAAGAAGTTAGTTTATTTTATCACTGCTATTTTAATTGTTGGTCTTATTCTTAAAGTTTTAATGCCTGAAATTGCTGCTTCACATGGCGGAAGGTTCAGAGGAATTTTTGGAAACCCCAATGGACTGGCTATTTTTTGTATTTTAAGTTTCCTGCTAACCTATTTAATTAATCATTTCCGCCCACTTTTATTTTCCAGGAATGAGAAAATTTTTATTTTTTCAGTTGTATTATTGTCACTAATATTAACAGGTTCGCGCAGTGCAGCAGTTGCTTTGGCTATTTTCCTGGGATTTGCAAGATTTTTTAAAATATCACCCTTTTTTGGTTTTATGGTTTTGATTATTGCCATTGTCCTTTATGAATTAATAGGAGCCAATTATGTGGCTATTATACGTTACCTGGGATTAGAATCTTTTTTTAGACTTGAAACTCTGGAAAAAGGTGGAGGAAGATATATTGCCTGGGCCTTTGCCTGGGAACAAATTCAACACAATTTTTTCCTTGGTAAAGGAATTGCTTTTGATGAATATTTTATGCGTAAAAATTATAATTTACTAAGTAGGTTGGGCCATGAAGGCGGAGTACACAACAGTTACCTAATCCTTTGGCTTAACACAGGGATCATTGGATTGATGTTATTTTTACGTTCTTTTTTTCTATCCTTTTCTCGAGCAAATAAAACTACGAAGCTTGCCTATCCAATAATGTTTGCCATTATGTTCACCATTAATTTTGAACCCTGGATAGTATCTTCTTTAAATCCTTTTACCATTATTTTTTTAATGATTATTACACTTATGTCTGATAAGGTTTTCCATGAAAAAGAGCAGGAAAATGTAGAAAAATTGGTAGAGAATGAGTTGTTGGAAGATAAAGAGATTTTGCTAGTGGATAAATAAGATAATTTTTAAAATAATAAATTACAAACCCTGAAAAGAACAATTCAAATATCGTTTCTTCTTATTTTTATTCTACTTACGGCAGAACTTGTAGCCCGTTTTTGGCTTGGATTAGGTGAGCTGCCTGTATATATTGAGGATAAGGATTTTGAATACATTTATGCTCCCAATCAAAGTGTAAAGCGATTTGGAAATTCTATTAGTACCAATGAGTTTTCCATGCGTAGCAAACCATTATCTCAAAAGGATGAAATAAGAATACTGAAAATCGGAGATTCAATAATTAATGGAGGTTCCCAAACAGATCAGGACAGTTTAGCCTCAAGTATTCTTGAAGAACAATTATCAAAAAAGTTTAAAAAGAACATAAGAGTTCTCAACGTAGGCGCAAATAGTTGGGGACCAGATAATGCATTTGAGTACATTAAGAAAAATGGGCATTTTAATTCATCCTTAATAGTTCTTGTTTTTAGCAGTCATGATTATTACGACCATATGCATTTTCAAAAAGTGGTGGGAGTGCATCCTGCCTGGCCTTCTAAGAAACCTTTTATGGCAATTACAGATGGCTTTTTTAAATATTTTATTCCTTGGTTCAATAACAAAATAAGTAGGAATTACAATGCTTACAGTTATTTGTCTTCACACAATAACATCGAATACATGAACAAGGGATGGAAAGCATTGTTTAATTATGTAAATGACAATCAAATTGAAATGCTTGTTTACCTTCATCCAAGCAAACAAGAAATTATCAATGGTAAATATGAAGATAGCGGATTAAAGCTTCTGGAAGTTTTCAGCCAAAACAAAATTAAATTCCTTTCTGGTATTGAATACAATGCAGATTCTTCCCTTTACCGTGATTTTATTCATCTTAATAATAAAGGTCAAAAAGCACTTGCTAATGTGCTTTTTACTCCGTTACAGGCTCATGTTAAAGCCAATTTAAAGGATTGAAGTAAAGAATAATACTACTTTTGAGGACAAATTTGTTAAAACAAGTTTAAAAATAAAAACAAAGAATAATTCTTAGCGTTATATAACGAGTTTTTAAAAGATGCAGATTAAGAAAAATAATAAAGAACAAAGGAGTAGTTTATTTAATATTAAACCTTTTCTCATCTGGGCTTCTTTAGCTGTTTTTATAATTTTAACCGCTTACTGTATAATTTTTGCATCTAAATTTATCAAAACAAAAGGCTATACCGGGTTGTATGATTTTATTTCCACAGCATCTTCAAATTATTTATTCAGCCTTGATGCAAAAATTGAAAAAGTAGAAATACAATTTGAACCTTCTGATTTTAATACTATCAAAGAGAAAAGGCAATTAGCATTGAACAGAAATTTAATAATAAATGAACCAGATAGTTATGTTCCTGCCATTATCCTTCATAAGGGTAAAAAAATAAGGATTAAAATCAGGCTCAAAGGCCACATGACAGACCATGTTGATGGTGAAAAATGGTCATACAGGGTAAAAGTTAAAGATAACGATCATTTTATGGGAATGAGAACATTCTCTTTGCAACATCCAGGCACACGGCAATATGTCTATGAATGGGTATATCATAAAATGTTAAAGGCAGAACATTTAATTGCTTTAAGGTATAAATTCATAAATATAGTTCTAAATGGAAAAGATTTAGGGATATATGCTGTTGAAGAGCATTTTGATGATGAACTTATTGCGGATAATAATAATTTAATAGGACCTGTTTTTAGATTTAATCCCAATTTATATTGGGTAGATCGATACAATGAGATTTTAAAAGACAAGGTAATAGCTGAATTCAGTTCCTTTTCATCTTCCAATTTTGAAATTTACAGAGAAAAAAAGACCCTTTCAGACCCCGTTCAATTTCAATATTTTTTAAAAGGAATGGCATTGATTGAAGCATTCAGAAGGGGTGAACTTCCTGCAGATAGTGTGTTTGATATAAAAAAACAAGCTAAGTTCTATGCTGTAATGGATTTAATGGGGGGACATTTTAGTATGGATTGGAGCGATGTGAAATTCTATTATAACCCCATTACATCAAGGTTGGAACCTGTAGGATATGAAAGCTGCAGCCTTTACCCTACAAAAAAAATAGCAGGCAGTGCCAGGTATAAACCACTTGAAAAAGGTGCCTTTATTAATGATTTCCATAATAACCTGTTTAGTAATCCTGCCTTCTTTAAAGAATATATTAAGCAGCTAGAAATCGTAGCAGAAAAAGAGTATTTAGATAATTTTTTCGCCAGTATTGATAAGGATTTGAATCAAAATCTAAAAATAATATACAGTGAGTTTGCTTATAAAAAGTTTGATAAGGAGCTTTATTACAAAAATCAAAAAAGCATTAAACGAATTCTAGATACACCTAAAGGATTCCATGCTTTTTTTGATGGCAAAGCAAACGATTCTCTTTTAATCCAATTAGGTGTTATAGAATCATTGCCTATTGAAATTTTGGGGATTATGTTAAATGATTCGGTTATTTCAAAACCTTTAAATGAACTTATACTTTCTGCTAAATTACCTGAGGAGTACGTAAATTACAAAGGATTTTCCTTTGTTTTGCCACAAGACTTAATATGGAAAAATAAATTTGCAAAAAAACTTAGTGTAAAATACCGAATTCTTGGTGCAAGTACTGAAAAATCTGCTGAAGTTTTTCCATACCCCTATAAAGATAAAAATTGGCTGAAGGAGGATTTGCTTAATCAGGTCTCTAATATGGAAGAATTTACTTTTTTAACAGTAAATAAGGAGCAAAAAGTGGTTTTTATAAGACCTGGAAAATGGCAGATAAATAAAAACATGATTATTCCCCAAGATTATATAGTTAAAGCCTCTGAAAATACTGTTATTGATTTAATCAACAATGCTAGAATTGTTTCATATTCTGCTCTTGATTTTTCTGGAAATGAAAAAGAACCAATTGTAATATTTTCTTCTGATTTAACAGGTCAGGGAATTGTCGTATTAAATGCTTCACTAACATCAAATTTAAAACATGTTCATTTTAAGGAACTTAATAGCTCAAAAGACAATGAATTAAAACTCTCCGGTGCTGTTACTTTTTATGAATCTGAAGTTAATATTACAAATTGTTATTTTACAAGTGGCAATAATGAGGATATTCTCACTATTATTCGTTCTTCTTTTAGAGTTAATAAATGCCTTTTTGAGAATTTAGTTAATGATGCCTTGGATATAAAATTTAGTAATGGTAGTGTATCCAGCAGTTCCTTTGTTAATTGCATTGAAGATGCTATTGATATCACCGCAAGTAATGTGCTGTTAAAGAATATTACTATTAACAAAGCGGGAAATAAAGGACTCAATGCAAAGGCACATTCAGAAGTTAAAGGAGAAAACATTAAAATATTTAATTCCAACATTGCGGTTTCTGCCGAAGATTTTGCAAATATTATTCTTGATAATGTGACCATAAAAGATAGTAAAATTGCTTTTGTATCTTTTCAGAATAAGCCAGAGTTTGGTCCCGCATTTATTACTGCAACAAATGTAGTTCTAGAGAACAACGTAAAGAAAAGCCTTGTTGAATCAAAATCAAAAATTAGCATAAATGGCGTTTCTTTATCTGAGACAATAAAGAATGTTGAAGCATTACTTAAACAGGATATAAATGAATAAAAAAGTTGCTTTATATCTGTTTTGTTTTTTATTCAGCATAGATACAATAGCTATCAATCAGCCTGTAGAATCTCCTTTTAACAATAAAGTTTTAAAAAAGGATTCTTTGAACAGCAGTTTTTCCTTCATTGTTACGGGTCATTTGCACGGAGCATCTTCCAATATTTCAGGTTTTCCTGCGGCTTCTTTACTAGCTAATATTGATACTATTAATAGTTTAAATGCCGATTTTATAATTTCCCTGGGTGATTTGTTTTTGGATGTTAATGATAATTATGTTGCAAATTATAAGAGGAGCTTATTTGATAAATTGAATATGCCTTTGTTTAATGCTGTTGGTAACCATGACTTATCGGGTAATCGATATGAAAGTTATTTTGGAAAAACTTTTTTTTCATTCGTTTACAATGAAAATCTTTTTATTTTTTTAGATACCGAAATCAATGATGGAAGTATAAAAGGAGAGCAAATGGAATTTTTTAAAAATGCCATTTCTCAAGCTCAAAAAAACAATGCGATTAAGAATATTTTCATCGCATCACATCGGCCTGTATGGTCTGAAAACAACTCCCGTTACAATACTTTTTTTAAAGGAAATACTCAAACTCAATTTGGATTAAATAATTTCAAAACTGAAGTTTCATCTTATTTGAATGAGCTTTCAACGAAATCAATTTTTTGGTTTTCTGGTTCTATGGCTTCAGGACCTGTTTCTTTTTTCTACGATAAACAAAAAGATTCTAACATTTCGTTTATTATTACCGCAATTCGAGACTTAAAACGAGATGCCATACTTCTTGTTAGTGTAAATACGGATAAAGCAGTTGAGTTTAATACAATTTCCCTTACAGGTGAACCATTACATAATTTACAAACCTATGATATTGAATTCTGGAATAGAAATTCAAAAAATATGGAAATGGATTTCAACTACAGGCTAATACCATATCTTACTTTACAAATGATTAAACATTACCATTTTTGGATTGGTTTAGCTTTTGGAATATTAATCATGAGCTTATTTGTTTTTATTAAAAGACGATTTTTTTTTAAAAATAAATTTTGAAAAAGACAAAAACAATTCTTTTCCTTTATTCTGAGCTTGCTGCCTACTTTCTTTCTTGCATTAAAGTGTTAGCAAATGAAGAAAAATATTTAATTCACATAATACACTGGCCTCTAAATGAGCAAGCCCCTTTTGAATTCGATTTTCCAAAACAAGTAAAATTTTATCCTAAAAAAAAATTTTCTAAAACTGAATTACTAAAAATTGCATCCAATTTAAATCCTGATCTTATATTTTGCAGCGGATGGATAGACAAAGATTATCTTAAAATTTGCAAAGAATTCAGAAGGAAAATCCCGGTAATTGTTGGTTTTGATAATCAATGGATAGGGACAACAAAACAATGGCTGGCAGTTGCATCAAGAGCATTTACCATAGCTCCCTATTTTTCACATGCCTGGGTTCCCGGAGAAATTCAAGCAGAATTTGCTTTAAAACTTGGTTTTACTAACAATAGAATTTTGAGAGGCTTTTACGCTGCAGACTTTGATTTCTTTCATGCACTATATCTAAAAAACAAAGAACAAAAAGAAAAAGAATTTCCCAAACGCTTCATTTACGTAGGCCGCTACATAGAGCACAAAGGCATAAAAGACCTTTGGCAGGCATTTATAGAACTGCAAAATGAAAAGCCCAGCGACTGGGAGCTTTGGTGTTTGGGAGTTGGCCCATTAAAAGAACAGGAAGTCACGCATCCCAAAATAAAACATTTTGGTTTTGTACAGCCATCAGAAATGAAAAAAATCATTGCAGATTCCGGTGTTTTTGTGCTTCCCAGCCATTTTGAGCCCTGGGGAGTTGTAGTGCATGAGTTTGCCGCAGCCGGTTTTCCTTTAATATGCAGCGATAAAGTGGGGGCAAATTCTGCCTTTTTGAAGCAGGGCGAGAACGGTTTTATATATCATTCAGCAGATGTGGAGGCATTGAAAAACGCACTGAAAAAAATGACAGCACAATCCAAAGAACAATTGCTTGAAATGGGGGAGAAGAGTATAGAAAAAGCAAAGTTAATTACCCCCGAAAAATGGGCACAGACCATTACAGGAGTTTTGTCTCGGCCAGAAAAAGGCATTAGCTGAAAAGTTTTTTCATGCCTTCCCGAAGTTTAGGCATAGGATCATGAAATTATTATCCATGGTTGTTTATATTTTCCGCACACATTTTTTTTTCGGAATTAAATTGCTCCTAACATAAAAAGATTATATAAACCCAACTATATTATATAAAATGTTTGCATTAACATTATTACTATGTTACATGAAACGTTTGTGTTTGCCCTCACTATGTTACATAAAATGTTTGTATTTGCCATCACTATGATGCATTAAATGTTTTTATTTACCTTCACTATGTCACGTTGAATGTTGAATGTTAATATTTGCCCTAACTATGATACATGAAGTGTTTATATTTGGCCTTTCTTTGTTACCTATAGGTTTATATTTGGCCTTACTATGATACATAAAATGTTTGAATTTACCTTCACCACGTTACATGAAATGTTAATATTTGCCCTTACTATGATACATGAAGTGTTTATATTTACCCTAACTATGTTACATAAAATGTATATATTTGCCCTTGCTTTGTTTCATATATGTTTATATTTGGCTTTACTATGGTACATAAAGGTTTACATTGCCCTCACTATGTTACATTAAATGCTTGTATTTACCCACACTATGATACAACAAGTATTTATATTTACCCTCACTATGATACATAAAGTATTTATATTTACCTTCACTTTGCCCATTTGTTTTTTTATTTGGCCTTACAATATGATACAAATTAGTTTTATTTAACCAAGGCTTCCACTATTATAAAAAGCACAGCTTTGATGTTTTAAATATAAATAATGATAACAAGGGATATAATTTCTACAATGATAAAATGGGCTGCAAAGCCCTCACGGAAACCATTAGTAATTAGGGGAGCCAGGCAAGTTGGCAAAACTACCCTGGTTGCTCAGTTTTCTCATCAATTTGATCAGTACATATATTTAAACCTGGAATTACCTGATGACAGCCAGGCTTTTTTGGATTTTAAAAACATGGATACGCTTATACAATCCATATTTTTTATAAAAAATAAAGTTCATTCCAAAAAGAAAAAAACACTGATTTTCATTGATGAAATACAGGAGGTTCCCAAAGCACTAAACCTGCTGCGTTATTTTTATGAACAGGCTCCCGAATTATATGTAATTGCTGCAGGTTCATTGTTGGAGACGCTTTTCAGCCAAAATGTGAGTTTTCCTGTCGGACGCCTGGAATTCCTGGTGGTAAGGCCGGTGTCTTTTTCTGAATTTCTTGCTGCAACTGGTGAACATGCTGCATTGCAGGCAATGAGGAATATACCTTTACCGGAATTTGCCAATGAAAAACTTTTTGCCCTTTTTAATATTTACACTTTAATTGGAGGAATGCCCGAAATCGTTGATCATTATGCAACACATAAGGATTTAACTTCACTGAAACCAATTTATGAATCACTTATAGTTTCATATATTGATGATGTGGAAAAATATGCAGCCAATGCCACTCAGGTGCAGCTTTTTCGCCACGTCATTAAAGCCTCATTTGCTGAAGCCGGCAAAAGAATTAAATTCCAGGGTTTCGGAAAATCAAACTACAGGTCCAGAGAAATGGGAGAAGTTTTAAGGAATTTGCAAAAAGCGTTTCTACTTTACCTTGTTTATCCCACTACCGGTGCAGAACTTCCATTGCAACCGGATTCTCGCAAATCCCCCAGGTTGCAGGTTTTAGACACAGGAATGCTCAATTATTTCCTGGGAATCCAAAAAGAACTGCTTTGGGCCACTGATTTAAACAAAGTTTACCAGGGAACTGTTATTGAACATATCGTTGGCCAGGAACTTTTGGCCATAGATCACAGCGTATTAAACCAGCTTAATTTTTGGATACGTGAGAAAAAAGAATCTTCTGCTGAGGTGGATTACCTTTATTTATTTGAAGGAAAAGTAATACCTGTGGAAGTTAAATCAGGTTCTGCAGGTAAGTTAAGGTCGTTGCATTTATTTATGGACCTGGCCCCACATAACATGGCCATTCGCTTTTATGCCGGAGAAATCTCCATAACCGAGGTGAATACCCTGGCAGGTAAAAAATATTTTCTGTTAAACCTTCCTTACTTTTTGGTTTCTCAAATTGAATATTATTTAACATGGTTCAAAAATAAGATCAATGAAAAATAATTTTTACAGATAGTTCTTTAAAAAAACAAAATTGATTCCGCACAAATTGTATAGCTGATTTTATCTCAAACAAAGGCCATAGTTGTAGTGTATGCAGGTCTGGATGAAATAGGATGCTTTTTAAAAAGAACAATTTTATATGGAATTCAAGTTCCCTTAATTTAAAAAATTAAGGGTTTATAAGTTTTAATAATTAGCATATCTAACTGGTTTATTAAAAAATTACCCCAAAACTCCTTATTTGACATATATATTCATGTTATACTTAACAACAAATGATTAAACTTTAAAGTTATTTATTCCTTAACTACCTGCTTAACCTAATACTTTTTATTTACTTTTGCCTCATGCAGAATGAAATGATATTAATACTTGACTTTGGGTCACAATACACCCAACTAATTGCCAGGCGGGTAAGAGAACTAAATGTTTACTGTGAAATACATCCTTTTAATAAAATTCCTGAAATTCATTCAGGAATTAAAGGAGTGGTGCTTTCTGGTAGCCCTTTTTCAGTAAGGGATGCTGCTGCACTTAATCCTGATTTAACATTAATTAAAGGAAAATTACCCTTATTGGGAGTATGTTATGGTGCACAACTGCTTTCTCATAAATACGGGGGCGAAGTAACCCCTTCCAATACCAGGGAATATGGAAGAGCTAATCTTTCTTTTGTGGATGACACAGACACCCTGTTTAAAGGCATTTCTCTGAATTCTCAAGTATGGATGTCTCATGGTGATACAATTGTGAAAATTCCAGATCATTATAAGGTTACTGCAAGTACAATGGATGTGAAAGTTGCAGGTTACCATATTAAAGGAGAATCAACGTATGGCATTCAGTTTCACCCTGAAGTTTACCATTCAACAGAAGGTGCAGTTTTGTTAAGAAATTTCATTGTGGATATTTGCGGTTGCAAACAGGATTGGACACCTGATTCTTTTGTTGAAACAACAGTACAACAGTTAAAGGAAAAAATAGGAAATGACAAAGTAGTATTGGGACTCTCAGGTGGAGTTGATTCTAGCGTTGCTGCAGTGTTGTTACATAAAGCAATTGGAAAAAACCTGTATTGTATTTTTGTTGATAATGGACTGTTAAGAAAAGATGAATTTGAAAGCGTTTTGCATTCCTATAAAGATATGGGTTTAAATGTAAAGGGAGTTGATTCAAAAGATAGGTTTTATGCCGAACTTGCAGGTGTTTCTGATCCGGAAAAGAAAAGAAAAGCAATTGGAAAAGTTTTTATTGATGTTTTTGATGAAGAGTCACATCTTATTCAAGATGTTAAATGGCTTGCTCAGGGAACCATATATCCCGATGTAATTGAATCTATATCTGTAAAAGGGCCTTCTGCCACAATAAAGTCACATCACAATGTTGGGGGCTTACCCGATTTTATGAAACTAAAAATTGTAGAACCCTTAAATACCTTATTTAAAGATGAAGTTAGAAGAGTAGGAAAAACACTTGAAATAGATGAAAATATCCTTAACAGACATCCCTTTCCAGGTCCCGGACTCGCTATTCGCATACTTGGAGACATTACAAAAGATAAGGTAAAGATTCTTCAACAAGTGGATGATATTTTCATTAGTTCCTTAAAAAAAGCAGGCTTATATAACGATGTTTGGCAGGCTGGTGCCATTTTTCTTCCGGTTCAAACTGTAGGAGTAATGGGCGATGAAAGAACATATGAAAATGCTGTTGCCCTTCGTGCTGTTACTTCCACAGATGGAATGACTGCTGATTGGTGTCATCTTCCTTATGATTTTTTAAGTAAAGTATCCAATGACATTATAAATAAAGTTAAAGGTATTAATCGCGTTGTTTATGACATCAGCTCTAAGCCACCTGCAACTATTGAATGGGAATAAATGGTGATGTTTATTAATAGGTCAATCCGCATTTTAAAACTTATGTTCTTGCTGCTTTTATTTGCAGCAAGCATTCCCTCCGTTTTCTCCCAGGATGATCTTAAAACAGAAACTATAGAGGGGAAAAAGTATTACATGCATAAAGTGGAGCAGGGGCATACCTTGTATGCGATATCAAAAAAATACTTAATTGAAATTGAAGATATTCTTAATGAAAATCCTGAAGCTTCCGAAGGATTAAAGATTGACCAGGTTTTAAGGATTCCACTGGTTAAAGAAAACAAAAAGCTTCATAAGTTAAACAACCCGGAAATTAAAGGAAATTATATTCTTCATACCATTGAAAAAGGGCAAACTTTATATTCACTTTCTAAATTTTACAATATTGCTTTAGAGGATATAGTTTTTGAAAATCCAGGAGTTCAAAATGAAATGAGAATTGGGGATGTGCTCAAAATCCGTGTGAATAAGGTTGAAAACATTAATAAAGAATCTATTGCTCCCGCTAAAGAAGATGGTTGGCTTCGTCATACTATTCACAAAGGAGAAACCTTGTATTCGCTTGCAAAAAAATATGGTGTAAACATCGATTCAATAAGTATTATCAACAATGGTTTGCCAGAAGGTTTAAAAGATGGTGAGACAATCAGAATACCCGTTAAAATATTACCTGGGCGTAATGATATTATTAAGGCAGACACTTCAGTTATTTATAAATACATTAAGGAAAAATTAAAAAGTGGAAAATTTGATGAAGATGAACAAAACCCGGGTGAATATAATATAGCCTTGCTTCTTCCTTTATTTATTCAGGAAAATGATGGTATAGAGAAAAATAAAAGACCATTTGAAAAAAAAATCCTATTTGACCAATCAATTGTAGCACTCCAATTTTATGAAGGCTTTCTGCTTGCACTTGATTCCATGAATAAAGAAGGGCTTGTGGCTAATATTTATGTTTATGATACTGCAAAGGATTCATTACAATTAAAAATGGTACTTGCAAAACCCGAGCTTAAACAAATGGATTTAATTATAGGCCCATTATTCCTTTCAGGTTTCGTTCAGGCTTCAAAATTTGCACTGGAAAATGAAATTCACATTGTATCACCTTTTATTCAACAGAATTCAATTATTGCTGAAAATCCTTATGTTAGTAAAGTTGTTCCTGCACCTACAACCCAGTTCGATCAAATAGCAGAGTTTATTTCAGAGGCTTATCCCAATCAAAATCTTGTATTGATTCACAACAGTAAATTAGAGGATAAGCCTATTGTTAGAGCGTTCACAAAAAAAGCCGCAGCAAAGAATCTTTCTATAAAAGAAATCAACTATCTAACTTCTGATTTTAAAGCTATTCAACTGGCTTTATCCTCAAATAAGAAAAATATTTTAATTGTTCCATCTAACGATGTTGCCTTTGTTACCGATTTAATCAGTAAACTTTATTTTTCTTCTACTCAGGAGAAAGAAATAATTGTTTTTGGATCAGATTCCTGGCTTGATTTCGAAAATTTGGATATTAATTACCTTCAAAAACTTAATACACATATTGCAACCGCAAATCATGTTGATTTTGATAATGAAAAAATTAAAAATTTTATTGGAGTATATAGGGAAAAATATCTTTCTGATCCTTCTAATTATGCTTTCCAGGGATTTGACCTGGGATATTTTTACTTGTCATTGTTGAATAAATATGGACGGTATTTCTCTCAAAAATACGTGTTATTTACCCATAATGGGCTGCAACTTACTTTCAATGTAAGCAAAGTTTCTGAACAATCAGGTTTTGAAAACAAAGGATTTTCAATTATCCGTTTTGAGAATTACAAGCTGGTTAAAGTAAATTAAATGGAAGAAAAAATTCAGGTTGGTGTTTGGCTTAAACAGTTGCAGGATAATATTTGTAAGGAAATTGAAAAAGAAGATTCCCTTGCTAAATTTAAGGAAGATAAATGGTCAAGGCCTGGTGGGGGAGGAGGCCGAAGCAGAGTAATTGAAAATGGAGCAATTATTGAAAAGGGAGGAGTTAATTATTCCTCTGTTTTTGGTAAACTTCCTTCCAATATTCAAAAGTCACTTAAGTTAAAAGAGGAAACAGAATTTTTTGCTACAGGTGTTTCAATTGTAATGCACCCTGTAAATCCATTCGTTCCAATTATTCATATGAATGTACGTTATTTTGAGTTAGATGATGGCTCAAAATGGTTCGGAGGTGGAATTGACCTTACACCACATTACATAAATGTACAGGAAGCCAGATTTTTTCATTCTAACCTAAAAATGGAATGTGATAAACACCATAATTCCTATTATGCTCAATTTAAAAAATGGGCAGATGATTATTTCTACATTCAACATCGAAATGAAACTAGAGGGGTAGGAGGTGTTTTTTTTGATAAGCTTGCTCCTAATAATGAATTTTCCTTTCAGGATAGATTTGATTTTATTAAAGCAATTGGAGATTCATTCGCCCCTGTTTATACTCAGTTAATGAAGAATAACGCAAAAAAAGCCTTTACTGATGATCATAAGAAATGGCAGTTAATTCGAAGAGGACGTTATGTTGAATTTAACCTTGTTTATGATAAGGGAACAAAATTTGGTTTGGAAACAAATGGAAGAATTGAATCTATTCTCATGAGCCTACCGCCCGTTGTTAATTGGCCTTATAATTTTATACCTGAAAAAGACAGTCCTGAAGAAAAGACATTAAACCTTTTGAAAAAAAACATAGATTGGCTAAATGCTTAAAGCAAAATTAGCATAACCTGATTAATCAAAGAATTAACATTAGCTTTTAAAAAATACAGAAAGAATTATTTTTTTTAAAGTAAAAATAATTATACCTTTGCAGCCCCGTTATAGTACAGGTTGAAAATATAAAAAAATCAAAAAACACATAAAATGATCATTATACCAGTAAAAGAAGGCGAAGCAATCGATAAAGCTTTAAAAAAATTCAAAAAGAAATTTGAGAAAACAGGAGTAGTTAAGGAATTAAGAGAAAGACAAAAATTCACTAAGCCTTCAATAAAAAAACGCGAACAGGTTATTAAAGCTGTGTATAAAGAGAACATGCAAAGAGAAGAAGAATAGGCTTAAATATTTTTTCATAAAAAAAGAGAAAAACTGCAATGGAAATGAAAATTATCCGTTAGATTTATGCAGTTTTTCTCTTTTTTTATGGCTATTAACCGGTTTCTTCAATATCTCGAATTCGAGAAAAGATATTCAGCCCACACAATTACCGCTTATAAAGGGGATCTTGAGGAATTCTGTTTATTTATTGAACATGAATATGCTCAAAAGGATGTAATTACTGCCAATTACATGCAAATCCGTTCCTGGCTCGTAACCTTAATCGAAAACAAGCTTAGTCCTAGAACCGTTACCAGGAAAATTTCAACACTCAAATCATTTTATCATTATTTATTGTGTCACCAGGAAATTTCCATAAATCCTATGACAAAGATACTTTCACCTAAAACTGGAAAAAAACTTCCTGTTTTTGTAGAAAAGGAGAAAATGGAAACTCTATTGAATGGCAAAGAGTTTGATAATGATTTTGAAGGAATCAGGGATAGGTTAATTATAGAGCTGTTGTATTGCACAGGAATGAGATTAAGCGAGTTGATAAATATTAAAATCAAGGATGTTGATGTTTATAACTCAACAGTTAAAGTGTTAGGGAAAAGAAATAAGGAAAGAATAATACCTGTTTTAAATCATTTGAACAATTTAATCAAAACCTATTTGGAATCTACTCATCCAACTCCTGAGGAAAATGCATCAAATTTAATTACTACTGTAAAAGGTAAAAAAGTTTACCCTAAATTGATTTATAGAACGGTAAATACTTACCTTAGCAAAATTACTACTGCTGATAAGAAGAGTCCGCATGTGTTAAGACATACTTTTGCAACTCATATGCTTAATAACGGATCAGAATTAAATGCAATAAAAGAATTGCTTGGCCATGCAAATTTATCTGCAACCCAGGTATACACACACAACACAATTGAAAAATTAAAATCTATTTATAAACAGGCTCATCCAAAAGCCTAAAAAATCAGGAGGATAGAATCATGACCAGAGACATTCAAACAGTAAATTTTAATGCAGAACCAGAATTAATTGATTTTGTAAATGAAAAATTAACAAAGCTTCATCAATACTTTGATGGAATTGTTGCCATTGAAGCTTATCTTAAGCTTGATAACAACAGTGAGGAAGACAATAAAATTGCTGAGATAAGGGTTTTTATACCCGGCAGTGATTTGTTTGCAAAGAAAAAGGGAAAGTCTTTTGAGGAGGCAATTGATCAGGCAACGGATTCTGTAAAAAGGCAGGTTCAAAAGCACAAAGAAAAAATAAAAGGATTATAAACCAAACCAATAGGAAAAAAAATAAAAAATGTCAGATTTATTTTTTGGTACTTAATTAAATTTGTATAGCTTTGCAGTCCTTTTTAAAAAGAGGGCTGTTTTTGTTTAATAAGTCGTTATAATAAAAAAACAAAAACAGAAGTATTTAAGATTGCCGATGTAGCTCAGCTGGCCAGAGCAGCTGATTTGTAATCAGCGGGTCGGGGGTTCGAATCCCTCCATTGGCTCTTGTTCTTTTTGTATTAGGAATAAATAGGAGGGGAGATTCCAGAGTGGCTAAATGGGACGGACTGTAAATCCGTTGCGAAAGCTTCGAAGGTTCGAATCCTTCTCTCCCCACTTGGCTTTTTGAAATTAAAAGCGGAAGTAGCTCATTTGGTAGAGCATCAGCCTTCCAAGCTGAGGGTGGCCGGTTCGAGCCCGGTCTTCCGCTCAATAGCGTGTGTGACTCTGTAATTTCAGAGTTGCACACGTTTAAAAGCCGATGTAGCTCAGTGGTAGAGTGCGTCCTTGGTAAGGACGAGGTCACGGGTTCAAGTCCCGTCATTGGCTCTTAGCTATTGAGTTATTAAAGATGGTTTTTATAGTAAAAACGAGTAAAATAAATTTAAAAAAAAGATTAAAATTAATCTAAACTGTTAAACACTAAATTAAAAATGGCTAAAGAAAAATTCGACCGTTCCAAGCCCCACTTGAATATTGGAACTATTGGTCACGTTGACCACGGTAAAACTACCTTAACTGCTGCAATCACTACTGTGCTTGCTTCTAAAGGATTGTCAGAAATGAGATCTTTTGACTCAATTGATAATGCTCCTGAAGAAAAAGAAAGAGGTATTACCATTAATACATCTCACGTAGAATATTCAACTGCAAGCAGGCATTATGCCCACGTTGACTGTCCTGGTCACGCGGATTATGTTAAAAATATGATTACTGGGGCTGCCCAAATGGATGGTGCAATACTTGTTGTTGCTGCTACTGATGGTCCAATGCCTCAAACTAGAGAACATATCCTTTTAGCTCGCCAGGTTGGTGTGCCTAAAATTGTTGTTTTTATGAACAAGGTTGACCTTGTTGATGACGAAGAACTTTTGGATCTTGTTGAAATGGAAATCAGAGAATTACTTTCTTTCTACGATTTTGATGGTGATGCTACTCCTATTATCAGAGGTTCTGCTCTTGGTGGTTTGAATGGTGATGCTGCTTGGGTAGATAAGATTATGGATTTGATGGATGCTGTTGATGCTTTCATTCCAATTCCTCCACGTGAGGTTGATAAGCCTTTCCTTATGCCTGTTGAAGATGTTTTCTCTATCACTGGTAGAGGTACTGTTGCAACTGGTAGAATCGAAACTGGTGTTATTAACTCTGGTGAAGAAGTTACAATTCTTGGTATGGGCGAAGCTCCAATCAAGTCTGTTGTTACTGGGGTTGAAATGTTCAGAAAAATATTAGACAGAGGTGAAGCAGGTGATAACGTTGGTCTTCTTTTAAGAGGTATTGAAAAAACTCAAATTAAAAGAGGTATGGTAATTGCCAAGCCAGGAACTATCACTCCACATACTGAATTCAAAGCAGAGGTTTATATCCTTAAAAAAGAAGAAGGTGGACGTCATACTCCATTCCAGAACAAATACCGTCCTCAGTTCTACTTAAGAACTACTGACGTTACTGGAGAAATCTTTTTGCCTGAAGGTAGAGAAATGATTATGCCTGGTGATAACGTTACTATAAGTGTTGTGCTTATTGTTCCTGTTGCCCTTAACAAAGGTTTAAGATTTGCAATCCGCGAAGGTGGAAGAACAATCGGTGCTGGACAGGTAACTGAAATTATCAAGTAATTTTTAAATAATTTAGTGGTAAAATGGCACTTCGGTATTAACCGGAGTGCCTTATTACCAATAAAAATAGTGATAGGGGAAAACCAATTTTACAAGCCACTCTTGAAATTTTTAAATATTGGCGAAATGAGGAGACATTGCAACTCAAAAAGGAATAAAATTAATCCTATACGGGTGTAGCTCAATTGGTAGAGTAGTGGTCTCCAAAACCATTGGCTGGGAGTTCGAGTCTCTCCACCCGTGCTACTTAAGATAATTAAAAGTATGAATAAAATTAAATTATATTTTGAAGATACATACAGCGAACTGGTTAATAAAGTTACCTGGCCTAGCTGGAAAGAGCTTCAATCAAGCGCAATAATTGTAATGGTTGCATCCGTTATTATTGCTTTAATTGTTTTTGCAATGGATAAGGCCTTCGGGGAAATTCTCCGTATGTTTTATAATTTATTTTAATCTGGCGTGAAAATTATGAGTGAAGTAGAAAAAAAATGGTATGTTGTTCGTGCAATTAGCGGTCAGGAGAAGAAAGTAAAGCAATATATTGAATCTGAAATTAGCCGTTTGGGCCTTACTGATTTTGTTTCCCAGGTTCTTATTCCTACGGAAAAAATTTATCAGATTAGAAAAGGTAAAAAGGTAAGCAAGGAAAGAAGTTTTTTTCCTGGCTATATTCTTATTGAAGCTGCTCTTACAGGTGAAATTCCTCATATAATAAAAAATATTACCGGTGTAATTGGGTTTTTAGGAGCCAGAGGGGAAGAAAAACCAGTGCCTCTTAGAGAATCTGAGGTTAACAGGATTTTAGGAAAAGTTGATGAGCTTGCTGAAAGCAGAGAAGAATTAAATAATCCATTTATCGTTGGGGAATCGGTTAAAGTTGTTGATGGACCTTTTAATAGCTTTACTGGAGTTATTGAGGAAATAAACGATGAAAAGAAGAAGTTAAAAGTAATGGTTAAAATATTTGGAAGAAAAACCCCCTTGGAACTTAGTTTCATGCAGGTTGAGAAGGAGTAAGACATAAATATTTTGATCCTTTTTTATAAACAGAATACAAACAATAATTTAATATAAAGAAACTAGAAAAAAGAAATAGGAATGGTTTAGCTTCCAAACTATAACCTTTTTTGATTTCTGATTTTAATTTCAAAACTAAATAAAATGGCAAAAGAAATAGGAGCAGTAATCAAGCTTCAAATTAAAGGAGGGGCTGCTAATCCTGCACCTCCAATCGGCCCCGCTTTAGGTGCTAAGGGTGTAAACATCATGGAGTTCTGTAAGCAATTTAATGCCAGAACACAAGAGAAAGCCGGTAAAGTTGTTCCCGTGGTTATTACTGTTTATACAGATAAATCATTTGAATTTATTACCAAAAATCCACCTGTTCCGGTTTCCCTTTTAGAAGCTGTGAAAACTAAATCAGGTTCTGCTGAGCCTAACCGTAACAAAATTGGTTCCGTTAATTGGGATCAGGTGAAGGAAATTGCAGAATTTAAAATGTCCGATTTAAACTGTTTTTCAGTTGAATCAGCCATGAAAATGGTGGCCGGCACTGCAAGAAGTATGGGAATAACAGTTTCAGGAGAAGCGCCTTTTAAAATTTAATAAGACAAAAGATGGCTAAGTTGACTAAGAATCAGAAATTGGCACTATCCAAAATGGATACCCAAAAAGCATATCAATTATCAGAGGCAGCTTCCCTGGTTAAAGATATTACCACAGTAAAGTTTGATGCATCAGTAGATCTTAATATCCGTTTAGGTGTTGATCCTCGTAAAGCAAATCAAATGGTTAGAGGTATTGTTACTTTACCTCACGGTACTGGTAAAACTATTAAAGTTCTTGTTTTGTGTACTCCCGATAAAGAAGCAGAAGCTAAAGAAGCGGGCGCTGACTTTGTAGGTCTTGATGAATTTATCGAAAAGATCAAAGGCGGATGGACAGACGTTGATGTTATTATTACCACTCCTACAGTTATGGGTAAAGTTGGTGCATTGGGTAAAATTTTAGGACCAAGAGGTTTGATGCCTAATCCTAAAACAGGTACTGTGACTATGGAAGTTGGAAAGGCGGTTAATGATGTAAAAGCTGGTAAAATCGACTTCAAGGTTGACAAACATGGTATTGTTCACGCATCTATTGGAAAAGTTTCTTTTTCACCTGATAAAATCATGGAAAATGCCCATGAATTGTTACAATCCATCATTAAATTAAAACCTTCAGCTGCTAAAGGTACTTACGTAAAAAGTATCTATATGTCAAGCACTATGAGTCCGGGGATTCAAATTGATACCAAATCAATTTAATATCCTAAGGCACCTAAATTTTAAATAAAAAAGCTGATGAAAAAAGAAGAAAAAAATATAATTATTGAATCATTAACTGAACAGTTAAATGCAAATCCTAATTTCTATTTAACTGACGTTTCTGAGTTAACTGTTGCCAAAACCAATATTTTAAGAAGATCTTGTTATGGAAAGGGTGTTAAACTTTTAACAGTTAAAAATACGCTTTTAAGAAAGGCCATGGAAAATACAGGTCGTGATTATTCAGAAATGTTTAATGCACTTAAAGGACCAACGGCTATTATGTTTAGCGAAGGAGCTAATGTTCCTGCTAAAATCATTAAAGATTTCCGTAGAACAAATGCAAAGCCTGTTTTAAAAGCAGCTTTCATCGAACAATCTTTTTATCTTGGTGATAGCCAACTTGATGCTCTTGTTAGCCTTAAATCTAAAAATGAGCTTATTGCAGATATCATCGCATTACTTGAATCTCCTGCTAAAAATGTTATTTCAGCCCTTCAATCAAGTGGCGGTAAACTTGCAGGAATTCTAAAAACTTTGTCTGAAAAAGGCGAATAATCAAAATCAGTACGCACTCTTCCAATTCAATAAATTAAGTAAATTAACTAAAACAAACAAATAAAATGGCAGATTTAAAAGCTTTTGCAGAGCAGTTAGTAAATCTAACAGTAAAAGAGGTAAGTGAATTAGCACAAATATTAAAAGACGAATATGGCATTGAACCAGCTGCTGCTGCAGTTGTTGCAGGTCCTGCTGCCGGTGGTGGTGGTGCTGCCGTTGAAGCTGAGAAAACATCATTTGATGTGATCCTTAAAGCTGCAGGCGGAGCTAAATTAGCCGTTGTTAAACTTGTAAAAGATTTAACCGGCCTAGGTCTTAAAGAAGCTAAAGAATTAGTAGACGGTGCTCCTAAAGCAGTTAAAGAAGGTGTTTCTAAAGAAGAAGCAGAATCTTTAAAGGCTCAGTTAATAGAGGCAGGGGCAGAAGTTGAGATTAAGTAATATACTGATCTTCAATATTTAATTGGTTTAGGTCTCATTTACTTGAGGCCTAAGCCTTTTGCTGTTTACTATAGTTTATTTTACAATTAAAACCCGTGTACATTGGAGCCTAAAAATAAAAATCAAAGAATAAGCTTTACATCCACTAAAAATCAGTTAGAGTATCCTGATTTTTTGGATATACAGATTAAATCATTTCAGGATTTTTTCCAGTTGGAAACTACTTCAGAAAACAGACAGAATGAAGGGTTGTATAAAGTTTTCGCTGAGAACTTTCCTATTTCTGATGCTCGTAATAACTTCGTGTTGGAATTTTTGGACTATTTTATAGATCCTCCAAGATATTCCCTTGAAGAATGTATTGAAAGAGGCCTTACTTATAGTGTGCCCCTTAAAGCAAAATTGAAATTATATTGTACCGATCCCGAACATGAGGATTTTGAAACTATTGTTCAGGATGTATATCTAGGTACAATTCCATATATGACACCAAAAGGTACCTTTGTTGTTAATGGCGCTGAAAGAGTTGTTGTATCCCAATTGCACCGTTCTCCTGGAGTTTTCTTCGGACAGAGTTGGCATGCAAACGGTACCAAATTATATTCTGCCAGGGTTATTCCATTTAAAGGTTCCTGGATTGAATTCGCTACGGATATCAACAATATCATGTATGCCTATATCGATCGTAAAAAGAAATTGCCGGTTACTACACTTCTAAGAGCTATTGGTTACGAGAGTGACAAAGATATACTTGAGATATTTGATCTTGCTGATGAAGTAAAGGTTTCTAAAACTGCACTTAAAAAAGTTGTTGGTAGAAAACTTGCTGCCAGAGTGCTTAAAACTTGGATCGAAGATTTCGTAGATGAAGATACTGGTGAGGTAGTTTCTATAGAACGTAATGAAATTATTATTGATCGTGAAACCATTGTTGGTGACGAACATATTGATATGATACTTGATTCGGGAGCGAAAGTTGTTATTCTTCACAGAGAAGACATCAATTCTGCTGATTATGCAATTATCTATAATACTTTACAAAAAGATACCTCAAATTCAGCTAAAGAAGCTGTTGAGCATATTTACCGTCAATTAAGAAATGCTGAACCACCTGATGAGGAAACAGCAAGAGGTATTATTGACAAATTGTTCTTTTCTGATAAGCGTTACGATCTTGGTGAAGTTGGTAGATACAGAATCAACAAGAAATTGTATGTTAACAGTACTGATGCAAACAGAGTTTTAACTAAAGATGATATTATTTCAATCATTAAATACCTTATTGAACTTATAAATTCTAAGGCTGATGTTGATGATATTGATCACTTGAGCAACAGGAGGGTTCGTACAGTTGGTGAACAACTCTACAGCCAGTTTGGTGTTGGTCTTGCACGTATGGCAAGAACAATCCGCGAGCGTATGAATGTTAGGGATAATGAAGTTTTTACCCCTGCCGATCTTATCAATGCTAAAACACTTTCCTCTGTAATAAATTCATTTTTTGGTACAAATCAGTTATCACAGTTCATGGATCAAACCAATCCACTAGCTGAGATTACCCACAAAAGAAGAATGTCGGCACTAGGGCCTGGTGGTTTATCCAGAGAAAGAGCCGGTTTTGAGGTTCGTGACGTTCATTACACCCATTATGGCCGTTTATGTACTATTGAAACTCCTGAGGGACCTAATATTGGTCTTATTTCTTCCCTTTGCGTTTATGCTAAGATAAATAAGTTAGGTTTTATTGAAACCCCTTACCGCTCTGTAAAAGACGGTATCGTTGAACTTAATAAGCCTGTTACTTATTTAACTGCCGAGGAAGAGGATGCTAAAATTATTGCACAGGCAAATGCCGTTATCAATGATAAAGGTGAATTTGCAAATGCTAAAGTTAAAGCAAGATTTGAAGGTGATTTCCCCGTGATTGAACCTGATAAACTTGATTTAATGGACGTTGCTCCTAACCAGATTGCCTCTATTGCTGCATCATTGATTCCTTTCCTGGAGCATGATGATGCTAACAGAGCATTGATGGGATCAAATATGCAGCGCCAGGCTGTTCCGCTTTTAAAGCCGGAAGCTCCTATCGTTGGGACTGGTCTTGAAGGACTTGTTGCAAGAGATTCCAGAGTTCTTATTAATGCTGAGGGTGATGGTGTTGTTGAATATGTTGATGCAAACCAAATCATAATCAGATATAACCGTACTGACGATGACAGATTGGTTAGCTTTGATGACGATACTAAATCATATAAGCTTACTAAATTCAGAAAAACTAACCAGGGTACTTGTGTAAACCTTAAACCAATTGTAAAAAAAGGTCAAAAGGTTAAACCAGGTCAGGTACTTTGCGAGGGTTACGCCACACAGGATGGTGAACTTGCTTTAGGACGTAATCTTAAAGTTGCTTTCATGCCTTGGAAAGGGTATAATTTTGAGGATGCTATCGTTATATCTGAGAGAGTTGTAAGAGAGGATATTTTTACTTCTATACACATTGATGAATTTGTTCTGGAGGTTAGAGATACTAAACTTGGAATGGAAGAATTAACAGCAGATATTCCAAATGTGAGCGAAGAGGCAACTAAAGATTTAGATGCAAATGGACTCATAAGAATTGGTGCTGATGTTAAAGAAGGCGATATACTTATTGGTAAAATTACACCAAAAGGTGAAACAGATCCTTCTCCTGAGGAGAAATTGCTTAGAGCCATATTTGGTGATAAAGCAGGAGATGTTAAGGATGCAAGTTTAAAGGCGCCTCCATCACTTCAAGGTGTGGTAATTGATAAAAAATTATTCGCCCGTTTGATTAAAGATAAAAAATCAAAGGTTGAAGAAAAATCAGTTCTATCTAAAGTAGAAGAAGAATATAAGCAGGCTGCAGCTGAATTAAAGGCTAAACTTGTTGATAAACTGTTTTTACTTGTTAATGGTAAAACTTCTCAAGGAGTTGCTGATTATTTCAAAAATACTGTTGTTCCTAAAGGAACTAAGTTTGTACAAAAAGTTCTTCAAGGAATCGATTACGCCAATATTAATCCTAATAAATGGACAACCGATAAGGAAAAGAATGATCAAATCAAGGATTTGCTTCACAATTATAACATTAAAGTGAATGATTTGCTTGGTATTTACAAGCGTAAAAAATTCACTTTGACAATTGGTGATGAATTACCTTCTGGAATCGTGCAGCTTGCTAAAATTTATATCGCTAAGAAAAGGAAACTTAAAGTAGGTGATAAAATGGCTGGTCGTCACGGTAACAAGGGTATCGTTGCAAGAATTGTAAGGGATGAAGATATGCCATTCCTTGAGGATGGAACTCCGGTAGATATCGTTTTGAATCCTCTTGGTGTACCTTCAAGGATGAACATTGGACAGATTTATGAAACTATTCTTGGATGGGCAGGTAAAAACTTAGGATTGAAATTTACCACTCCAATTTTTGACGGTGCTTCCCTTGATGATATCAATTCATATTCAGATCAAGCTGGTATTCCACGTTTTGGTAAAACTTACCTTTATGATGGTGGTACAGGCGAGCGATTTGACCAGACTGCTACAGTTGGAGTAATTTATATGCTCAAACTAGGCCATATGATTGATGATAAGATGCATGCTCGTTCAATCGGACCATACTCATTGATTACGCAACAGCCATTAGGTGGTAAAGCGCAGTTTGGTGGTCAGCGTTTTGGAGAGATGGAGGTTTGGGCTCTTGAAGCATTCGGAGCTGCCAATATTCTTCAGGAAATGCTAACAATTAAATCTGATGATGTGCTTGGAAGAGCTAAAGCTTACGAAGCTATTGTTAAAGGTGAAAATATGCCAACTCCTGGTATTCCAGAATCCTTTAATGTATTGCTTCATGAGTTAAGAGGCTTGTGCCTTGATATTACGCTTGATTAATTTAAGCCGGGATTAATTTCCCGGCTTATACTAATTTTTATTATAAATAACACTCAAAATTCTTAATATGGCTCTCAAAAGAGATAATAAAGTCAAAAGTAACTTCTCGAAAATAACTATTGGTTTGGCTTCTCCCGAATCTATTCTGGAAAAATCCAGTGGAGAAGTATTAAAGCCTGAAACCATTAATTACCGTACCTATAAGCCAGAGAGAGATGGATTGTTTTGTGAAAGAATTTTTGGACCGGTAAAAGATTGGGAATGTCATTGCGGAAAATATAAAAGAATCCGTTACAAGGGAATTGTTTGCGATAGATGTGGAGTTGAAGTAACTGAGAAGAAAGTAAGAAGAGAGCGCATGGGACACATACAACTTGTTGTTCCTGTTGCGCATATCTGGTATTTCAGATCTTTACCCAATAAAATTGGTTACCTTCTTGGTTTACCAACTAAAAAGCTAGATTCAATTATTTACTACGAGAGATACGTTGTAATTAATGCAGGTATTAAAGGTGCTGAAGGAGTTTCTTATATGGATTTCCTTACAGAGGAAGAATATCTTGATACTTTGGAAGCGCTTCCAAAGGAAAACCAATATTTGGATGATTCTGATCCAAATAAATTTATTGCCAAAATGGGTGCTGATGCACTTCATATGCTTCTTGCCAGATTAGATCTTGATTCCTTATCTTATGATTTAAGGCACAAAGCAAATACTGAGACTTCTCAGCAAAGGAAAAATGAAGCATTGAAAAGACTTCAGGTTGTTGAAGCTTTCCGTGGTTCTAGAGAAAGAATTGAGAATCGTCCTGAATGGATGGTTGTTAAAGTTGTTCCTGTAATTCCACCGGAATTGCGTCCACTTGTTCCTTTGGATGGTGGTCGTTTCGCTACTTCTGACCTTAATGACCTTTACAGAAGGGTTATAATCAGAAACAACAGGTTAAAAAGGCTTATTGAAATAAAAGCTCCGGAAGTAATTTTGCGTAATGAAAAACGTATGCTTCAGGAAGCAGTTGATTCACTTTTTGATAATTCAAGAAAAGCAAATGCTGTAAAAACTGAATCAAACAGAGCTTTAAAATCACTTTCAGACAGTTTAAAAGGTAAGCAAGGACGTTTCCGTCAGAATTTACTTGGTAAAAGGGTTGATTATTCTGCACGTTCTGTAATTGTTGTTGGACCAGAATTGAAAATGCATGAGTGCGGTATTCCAAAGGGAATGGCTGCTGAGCTTTTCAAGCCTTTTATCATTCGTAAGATGATTGAAAGAGGTGTGGTTAAAACAGTGAAATCTGCAAAGAAAATTGTTGACAGAAAAGACCCTATTGTTTGGGATATTTTGGAAAACGTTCTTAAAGGACATCCTATATTATTGAACCGTGCCCCAACTCTTCACAGATTAGGTATACAATCTTTTCAACCAAAACTTATTGAAGGAAAGGCTATTCAGTTGCATCCTTTAGTGTGTACTGCATTTAATGCGGATTTTGATGGTGACCAGATGGCTGTTCACCTTCCATTAGGAAATGCTGCAATTCTTGAGGCGCAAGTTCTTATGCTTGGTTCTCACAACATTCTTAACCCTGCTAACGGTGCTCCTATTACTGTACCTTCCCAAGACATGGTTCTTGGTCTGTATTATATGACCAAAGGCCGTTATTCTGAAGAAGGAAATCCTATACAAGGTGAAGGACTTAGGTTTTATTCTGCTGAGGAAGTTGTTATTGCTTACAATGAACGTAAAGTTAATCTTCATGCAAACATTAAAGTAAAAGCAAATGTGAAATTAAACGGTTCACTTACCAATCAATTGATTGAAACAACAGTAGGCCGTGTTATTTTCAACGAAGTTGTTCCTGAAGAAGTAGGTTATATCAACGAATTGTTGACCAAGAAATCCTTAAGAGACATTATTGGTAAAATAATGAAAATTACCGGAACGGTTAGAACTGCAAGGTTCCTTGATGATATTAAGAGTCTTGGTTTCAACATGGCTTTTAAAGGTGGTCTTTCTTTTAACCTTGGTGATCTTGTAATTCCAGCCGAAAAGGATAAAATGGTGCAAGATGCAACTAATCAGGTTGAAGATGTTACCAATAGCTATAATATGGGTCTGATTACCAACAATGAGCGTTACAATCAGATAATTGATATTTGGACACATACTAATTCCAGGTTGACCCAAAGATTAATGGATCAGCTTAAAAATGATAACCAGGGCTTTAACCCTATTTATATGATGTTTGATTCTGGTGCAAGGGGTTCTAAAGAGCAGATTCGTCAGCTTTCAGGAATGCGTGGTCTTATGGCCAAGCCTCAAAAATCAGGTGCTTCAGGAGGTGAAATTATTGAGAATCCGATTCTTTCTAACTTTAAGGAAGGTCTTTCAATTCTTGAGTATTTTATTTCTACTCACGGTGCTCGTAAAGGACTTGCCGATACTGCCCTTAAAACAGCTGATGCTGGATATTTGACAAGAAGACTTGTGGATGTTTCTCAGGATGTTGTTATTACAGAGGAAGATTGCGGAAGTTTAAGAGGTATTATTGCTTCAGCACTTAAAAACAATGAAGAAGTTGTAGAAAGCCTTTATGACAGGATTTTAGGTCGTACTGGTGTGCATGATGTAATCAACCCGCTAAATGGTGAAATTATCGCTTCAGCCGGTGAAGAAATCAACGAGGACATTGCTCAATTAATTGAAGAATCTCCAATTGAATCAGTTGAAATTAGGTCTGTACTTACCTGCGAGATGAAAAAAGGAGTTTGTGCAAAATGCTACGGAAGAAACCTTGCAACAGGTAGAATGGTTCAAAGAGGTGAGGCCGTTGGTGTAATTGCAGCTCAGTCTATCGGGGAACCAGGTACACAGCTTACATTAAGAACTTTCCACGTTGGGGGTACTGCCTCTAACATTGCTGCTGCTTCTCAAATTGAAGCTAAATTTGACGGAGTGTTGGAATTTGATGAATTAAGAACTGTTGAGAAAGAAAACATAGAAGGTAAGAAATTCCATATTGTAATTGGAAGATCTGCTGATATGCGTATTATTGATCCTAATACAGGAATTACCTTAACAACATCATTAATACCTTATGGTTCTTCTTTATTTGTATTGAATGGCCAGAAAGTTAAAAAAGGTGAGTTGATTTGTAACTGGGATCCTTACAATGCGGTAATTATTTCTGAAACAGCAGGAAAGGTATTGTATGAAAATATTGTTGAAGGTGTTACTTACCGTGAAGAGTCAGATGAGCAGACAGGATTTAAGGAAAAAGTAATCATTGAAACCAGGGATAAAACAAGAAATCCTGGAATTAAAGTTGCAACCGGAAAAAATGATATATTAAGAAATTACAATGTTCCGGTAGGAGCTCATATTATTGTTAATGACAACGATAAAATTGAAATAGGACAAATTCTTGTTAAAATTCCTAGAACAACTGGAAAATCTGGTGATATCACCGGTGGACTTCCTAGGGTTACTGAATTGTTTGAAGCAAGAAATCCTTCTAACCCTGCCGTTGTTTCTGAAATTGATGGTATTGTTTCTTTTGGTAAAATCAAACGTGGTAACAGAGAAACAATAATTGAATCTAAAACAGGTGAAGTGAAAACTTATCTTGTTCCGCTTTCTAAGCATATTCTTGTTCAGGAAAATGATTATATCAGAGCAGGTGCTCAATTATCTGATGGTGCTGTTAGCCCTGCTGATATACTTGCTATTAAAGGACCTACCGAAGTTCAGGAATATCTTGTAAATGAGGTTCAGGAAGTTTATAGATTACAAGGTGTGAAAATTAATGACAAACACTTCGAGGTTATCGTTCGTCAAATGATGCGAAAAGTATTGATTGATGATCCAGGCGATACTAAATTCCTTGAAAAGCAATTGATAAACAAGATGGAATTCATGATTGAAAATGATTACATCTATGGAAAGAAAATTGTAATTGAGTCTGGTGATTCTACTTCACTTAAACCTGGACAAATTGTAACTGCCAGGAAATTGAGAGATGAAAATTCAATGCTTAAGCGTAGGGACTTAAAACCGGTTGAAGCCAGAGACGCAATTGCATCTACTTCAAGTCAGATCCTTCAGGGTATTACCAGAGCATCGCTTCAAACTGAAAGCTTCATTTCGGCTGCTTCCTTCCAGGAAACTACCAAGGTGTTAAACGAAGCCGCTGTAAGTGGAAAAGTGGATGAATTAAAAGGACTAAAAGAAAACGTTATTGTTGGACACTTAATACCTGCCGGTACAGGACTTAGAACTTACGAAAAAATGATCGTTGGTTCAAAAGAGGAGTACGAAAAGCTATTGGCCTCAAAACGTGAATCTGAGTCGGAAGTTGAAGTTGAATAATTAGTAATTAACTATATTAAAACGGGTATCGGAATTTCCGTTACCCGTTTTTTCTTAAATGATAAAAAAGATGAGCCAGGAAAACAATAATAATAACAATAACAATAACAATAATAATTCGAATCAAAATCAATTGAATATTGAATTATCCGAGGAGGTTGCTGAAGGTGTTTATTCCAACCTTGCTATTATTACACACTCAAACTCTGAGTTTGTAATTGATTTTATTAAAATAATGCCTGGAGTGCCAAAGGCTAAAGTAAAATCAAGGATTGTACTTACTCCACAGCATGCCAAAAGACTAATGTTTGCTCTTAAGGACAATATTGGTAAATTTGAGGATGCTCATGGTGAAATAGAATTCAGCAAAGACCCAAATGCTATGCCTCTTAATTTTGGAGGGCCAACAGCCCAAGCATAAATCATTTGTTTTTTACCAATTACAAGCTTTTTTTTAACCACTAAAATTTATCTTTTTTTTAGTATCTTCAATAAGCATTTATTTGGCTTATGAAAGGTTTACTATCCTCCATACTTTTTTTGTTTATTTGTGCAAACACTTTTGCACAGGATTCATTAGTTTATAAATCTATTGCACAAGAGTTTATAAAACTTCTTGTGGAAAAGCAATATGATCAGGCTTCACTGTTATTTGATTTTAAAAGTTCCCAAAAATACAACCCTGTTTACTTAAAAAAAACATGGCTTGGAATTCAAAGTCAGACCGGGGAATTTTTAATTGCTTCTGAATTTAATTCAAAAAAAAATGCAGACGGAAATAGTGTTTTAATCACCTGCGAATTTCAGTTTATAACACTAAATATTAAAACTTCTTTTGATAAGCAAAATAAAATTAGCTTAATCGAATTTTTACCTGCCAAAACCCTTTCTTCATCTATATCTGATTACAATCCACCTCCGTATGTAAAAAAGAGAAGGATAAAAGAGGAGGAAATCTATTTTAAAACTGATGTATTCCTAATTCCTGGGGTTTATACCAGGCCTAAGTGCAAAAGAAAAACCCCATTGGTAATTTTGGTTCATGATTTTGGTCCTTTGGATAGGGATGCCACTTTAGGTTCAAATAAAATTTTTATGGATCTGGCCTTAGGATTGGCTTCCAAAGGAATTGCGGTTATCCGATATGATAAAAGAAGTTTTGTTTATGCGGCAAGAATGATAGAACGGTATGGTGAAAATATCACAATCATGGAGGAAACGATATCTGATGTAATTAGTGCGGTTAACCTTGCAAAAACACTTAAAAGAGTTGATTCTGAAAAAATTTATGTGCTGGGACATGGCATAGGAGGAATGGTGAGCCCCCGGATAGCTTCAATGAAACAAGATCTGGCCGGAATAATAATAATGGCAGGAAATGCTCGTCCATTAGAGGATATGCTTCTTGAACAGAGCAGATATCTTTCTGAAATTAGTGTTTCACAAGGAGGGTTAACAGATGCTGAAAAAATTCAATTGTATCAGTTAGAGGATCAGATAATGGCGGTGAAAAATCCAAATTTAAATTCTAACACCCCTGCCTCTGAACTTCCCATGAATTTGTCTTCAAGTTATTGGATTGATATGAACAATTACAATCAAATTTCAGCTGCAAAAAATGCAAGTATACCTATGCTGTTTCTTCAAGGACAAAGAGATTTCCAGGTAACATTAACTGATTTTTCAATATGGAAAAAAGAGCTTGAGGAATTGGAACAAGTAAGCTTTAAACTTTATGCTGAGTTAAATCACATGTTTATTGAAGGTTCTGGCATGAGCGTACCTAAGGAATATCTTATAAAAGGAAATGTTCCCGGTTATGTTATTACTGATATTTCTAAATGGTTAAAAAATAGAAAGTTAGATGATAAACATTAAATTAACAATGAATAAAAAAACAGGCACACTACTAAAAGATGCCTGTTTTTTAAATTGGTTTTTACAGTTTGACCATTAATCCAATGTACATTCCATAAGTTTGCATTCTTGAATTTTCAGCCACAACTTGAAATTGATCCTGGTTAACAGTAATATCTGTAGCGCCAACATCAAGGATCCCTTGAGTTCCTCTAAAGCCTAAGTTAATATGTAACCATTTGGTTTGGCCAATACCAAAGTCAACACCGGCTCCATAGGCAATACCTACATCCAAGGGGTTAACCTCCACCACTGCAACGGCAGTAGTTGGACCATTTCCATTACCAGTAACATCTGTACTTGCACCGGTATTTATTCCTATATAAGGACCTGCAGTAACATTAAGGTTAACTGGCCTTCCATAATTGGTGTTAAAAGAAATTAAAATAGGAACATTTATATAGGACAAATCTACTCTTCTTGTTCTGGCATCATCAGTAAATTCATATGCCTGTCTCATTACATTTACCTCAAAGTGGGTTCCAAAATAATTATTAAAATAGTAGTTTAAACTCCCTCCAAATCCATGGGCAATATCATATTTGGCAGATATTGTTTGCTCATTTTCCATTCTAAAATCAAGGCGGCCTAAGCTAGGTTGATATTTTGCACCTAAGTGAAATCCTCTTTGAGAGGGAGTTTCCCTAACCACATAAGTAGGATCCTGTATATCTGAGGAGATTTCAGGATTAAATGTGGATGTTTTTGTAAGGTTAACATTGGTGCTGGTTTCATCCTTTTCAACCTGTTGAGCCCTGGTAATATTAGTAAATAACATTACCAGCAATAGCGCTGAAATAATTCTTATTGTTTTCATAGTTAATTAAATTAAATTAGATTTATATGCCAAACCGAATTCAAATTAACTGCCAATATTTATATTAGCCTTATGTTTTTTAGATTAGTTACTGATTAAATTGAATCGAAAAAAACAACTGTGGCAAGTAGAATAAGCCTGTTGTTTTTTTTAAATAGGGAATCCAATTCCAGAATATAGATTTTTTTTCAAACAGGAAAATTCAAGGTTACCATTTTCTAAAAACAAAGAAAACACCCATAATAATAAAAGCAAATCCTACTAAATAATTCCATTTTAACTCCTCTTTTAAATAGAAAACTGAAAAAACGGAAAATACAGTCAAGGAAATAACTTCTTGTATGGTCCTTAACTGCGCCCCATTAAACTGACCATAACCAATTCTATTGGCAGGAATCATAAAGATGTATTCAAAAAAAGCAATAAACCAGCTAATGAGGATTACAACAATTAATGAGGTAGATTTAAATTTAAGATGGCCATACCAGGCAAATGTCATAAAGACATTTGAAATTAAAAGCAGAATTATTGTTTTCATTCAATTTATCTAAAAATTGCAGCCTTTGAAACAATGTTAAACTTTATATCTCCTTTAATTGTGATGTCTTGAAAAATTGCTTCGTCCGTAATTGCATTGCATCTGATTTTATAAGAATCATTTTTTATATATTCTATAAGATTTTCGCTCGATGGTTGTAGAAACAATTCAAGTTGACCTGAATTTTCAATATTGTCTTTTGATGCAAGTAAAACTTCAGGTAAACCTTCTGTTGAAAGGTATATGGACACTGATTTTAAAAAGTTGAACGATTTTCCAGGTGGGCTGGTAATGGTAAACTTTAATTCTTCTAGCCTTACCTCTTTTAAATATTTTGCCCGGGTGTTATTGTTTTCAAATTCTTCTTCAAAATTCACCTTTGATTCTTTTCCTGCAATGGATAATGGGGTAAACAATGAAATGGAGGAAGGTATAACAAATTCAGTAGAGTCATTAACATTAAATTCTTTAGCCTTTCTGGTACAAGAGTTTAACAAGGATAGAATTACCGTGAATAAGAATATAATTTTAATCTTCATAATATATATCTAAAGGTTCAAAATGTGGAAATGAGAGATTAGCTTCAGGAATTTTATCAATTCCGAAGCCTCCATCATCCCAAAGGTCGCCCATTTTTATCCAAAAAGCAATTACTTTTTCGTCTTTATGAGCATTTAGACTAGCTAATTCCGTTTTCCATTCAAAAATTTCAATAAAATAGTCTTCTTCAATTTTTGATTGCAGCAACAAAGCTGGTCTTTTGGTAACATAGGCTTGTTGCAGAAAATAATTTCTTTTCTCCCTTATTAGCAGAATAAATTCATTTAAATTTTCGGGTTTAACTTTATAAGTGGCAATAACTACTGCGCTCATAGCTGGAAATTAATTTACAATTGTTAGGAAATTTCAACTTTTTCTTCTGAGAATAACCATAATGCTTCGTACAATTCCTTCATTGGTAAACCCATTACATTATAAAATGAACCGTTTATTTTTTCAATTCCTATATATCCTATCCATTCCTGTATGGCATAAGCACCTGCTTTGTCAAAAGGTTTATAATTATCCACGTAATAAATTATTTCTTCCTCTGTAAGTCTTTTAAAATGAACATCTGTTACCACGAAAAAAGATTTTGTATTTGTACTTGATCTTAAACATATTGCCGTAATTACTTCATGCATTCTTCCAGATAGCTTTTTTAACATTGAAATAGCATCCTGGCGTCCTTCTGGTTTATTAATGGCTTCTCCATTTAGCCAAACAATTGTATCAGAGGTAATTAGTATGGAGTCGTCTGCAACATTGCCATAATCTTCACATTTTTTTCCGGCAAGGTACATTGGAATTTCCTCTCTTTTTAAGGTTTCAGGAAAAGACTCATCCACTTCAACTTCATGCGTTTCAAATTCAAATCCTAATTCTTTTAGTAGAGATTGTCTTCTGGGAGATTTAGAACCCAGTATTAACTTATGCGGATATTTTTTCATATGTATATAATTTGTTTTTTTAAAATGTCATCCCGATTTATCGGGACGCCAGGTTATCTTCATTAGTGTTTGTGAACGGTTTGTGCATGGCTATTTCATATGTATATAATTTGTTTTTTAACTGTCATCCCGATTTATCGGGATAGCCAGGTTATATTC